>JAFXJE010000156.1 GCA_017532485.1 Peptococcaceae bacterium
GCGTTCAATGCTAAAATATTAGTTTGGAATGCAATATCTTCGATAGTTTTAATAATTTTCCGAATTTCTTCAGATTTATTAGAAATTTCATTCATTGCATCCATCATCTGTTGCATATGAGCATTGCTGTCCGTTAAATCTTTACCTACATTTTGAGCAACACCACTTACTTCTTCTGCATAAGAAGCACTATCCTTAATCTGACCAGCAATATTTTGAATAGATGCAGAAAGTTCTTCAATAGTAGCTGCTTGCTCTGTAGAGCCTTGAGCTAACATTTGAGCACCATAGCAACTTGTTCTGCTTCTTGGCGTACTTGTTCAGCAGAAGCCTCAATTTGTTCCAAAGTTTTACCCATGGAAGCATTAATATGACGGATTGCTTCGTCTAATTTTTTATACAAACCAACATATTCTACCTGTGGCTGTACAGCAAAATTACCTTTAGCCATTTCTTCCAAGCAGCGAACAGTATCAGCTACAATCTTATGATTTGCATCTTTCATAACATTCAAGCTGTCTGCCATCCGACCAATCTCGTCAGTACTGGTGCTATTAATATCTACATCAAAGTTACCTTTAGTAATTTCAGCAACTACCATTTCAATCTCACCAATCGGTTTTAACAAGCGACGTACGATAAAAATTACAGCTAGAGAACCGATTAAGACACAAAGTGCTGCTACTGCCACACCTGCTTTTGTTGCTGTACGGTTGCTTTCAATAAATTCACGAGTAGCAATCTCAATACCGATAGCCCAACCATCAGTTCCTCCAACTGGAGCAAGCACTACAACATTATAGATTCCCTCATCTTGAACGAGAGCATAAGCCAGCTCACCATTGATAGCTTTTTGCTCAGCTTCCATCAAGAGTTTGCCTACTTTACTGTCGCCGGCTAATTCAAAGTCATTTTGACGAGCTACGATAGAATAATCTTCATCACCAATTCTAGTCCCTACATTGTTAACTACAAAAGTATGACCTGTTTGTCCAACCCTAATATCACTAATCATGTTGGAGACATAATCACCATAAAACACACCAAAAATTGTCCCAACTACTTCGCTGCCGTAAACACCATCTTTCCAGATTGGCGCCCCAACAACCATATCTACATCAGAACCGTCAATAGTTACCCGAGGAGTATCAATATAAATTTCCCCACGCATAGCAGTTTGATAGAATTGCTCACCAGCCAAACTATAGCCATTAGTAGTTACTGTCCCGTTAGCATCAGTCATAAATAAAGATTTGAAGCCATACAATTTTTTGCGTTCATCCAAAATTGCTTGTTTTTCTGCTTGGGATAAGTTTTCATCAGATAAATCTTTTATCATCCCAATTTCACCAATCAAATTACTGGTTGCTTTCAAATCTTTTTCCAAAGCAACAGCAGCAGTTTCAACAGTTTCACTCAAAACTACATTTAAGATATTCAAGCTGCCACTAGAATTTAAAATAAACGATACTGCAGTAGAAAAGCCCAAAGATAAAGCCATAATAGATACTACAAAAGCTACCATTTTGCTTGTAATAGAATTTTTAATACTGAATTTATTATTTGATTTTTGTTTATTTTCCTTTTTCAAGAAAAAAACCTCCTTACTTAATATTACCTAAATAATATAATTCTATTTTCTAAAAGTTATTGTCTATTCTGCTTCTATTCTACGCTGCACAGCCCTTTCAACCATCTCCTCAACAATTTTACGCAAGCAATATGGTACATTTCCTGCTGCTCTATGTTTAGCAATACATACGGCACATTGCCCATGTGAACTGCATTTTACTCCTGGGCAAGGACATTCTTCCACATGACTATTTTCCAATTTCTCACCTCTAAGTTATTAGATATATTTCATTCTAACTATTAGATTATTTTAACATAGTTTTCAATATCAGACAATGTCATTTTAGTAATATTTCATCCATTTTCTTCACTACTGTTACTGCCAATGTTATTTTTACTAAATCACCAATTATAAAAGGCACCACACAATAAAGCAGTGCTGCTCTCACATTAACACCTGTCAAAAAAACAAACCAAACTGTGCCCCCGAAATAGCAACTTAAGGTTCCCAAAAACATAAAAAACCACAAATTTTTAAAATCATGGCCATATTTTTCAACACCCCAGCCTACTAGCCAAGCTGTCAACAAATAACCTAAAATATAACCACCTGTCTTGCCGACTAAAGCGGCAGGCCCCCCCATAAAACCAGCAAAAACTGGCAAACCCAAAGCACCTGCTAAAATATATCCACCAACTGTCAGCACGCCATATTTTTTACCCAGCAAACCTGCAGTTAAGCACACTGCAAACAACCCCATATTTATTGGTACTACTAAAGGTATTTGTATTTGTGCACAAACTGTAATCACAGCCAATAATAAGGCTGACAGGGTCAATTGTTTTGTTGTCATCCTCTGCTGCTTGACCATATTTTCACCACTCACATCACTAATTTTTTTTATCATTAACTTATAGTATAACACATTTATTTTCGCTAAAAATGTTTAAAATTACGCAAATTGTGGTAAATAATTAATGAGCTTTATAATAAGGAGGTCATTTTGATGGATACTAAAGCTTTATTTAAATTAGGCTATGGTCTTTATATTTTAACTACGCAAGATGCAGGCAAAAATTACGGCTGTGTAGTCAACACAGTGATGCAAATTACCAGTAATCCTTTGCAAATTTTAGTAGGCGTCAATAAAAATAACGCTACTCATGATGCTCTTTTGGCAAGCAGCATTTGTAATATTTCCGTTTTAGACGATACTGCACCTTTTGCTTTATTCGAGCATTTTGGCTTTCAAACAAGTAAATCAGTCGATAAATTTGCTGCTTGGCCACAAATTAAGATTAGCGCAAACAACTTGCCTTATTTAACTGAACACACTAACGCTTATTTATCTGGTAAAATAACTAGCACTGCTGACTACGGCACTCACACTTTATTTACCGTAGAAATTACCGATGGTGATGTTTTGGCTGAAACACCTTCACTTACTTATGCAGTATACCATGCTGATGTTAAGCCAAAACCAGCAGCAGAAACAAAACCACACGGCTATCGCTGTATGATTTGTGGCTATGTGCATCCAGAGGACAACTTACCTGAGGATTTTATTTGTCCTATTTGCAAACACGGAGCTGCTGATTTTGAAAAACTCTAATATTTAAGTTGAAACAAAAATGTCTGGAACAATTTTCACCTTTTGTCCCAGACATTTTCTTTTTAAATAATAATACAGATTAAACCGCCGCTGCCATCATTGGTGATGCGACGTACC
>JAFXJE010000157.1 GCA_017532485.1 Peptococcaceae bacterium
GAGAAGCCCAAATACGAACATAGTTACCATCTTCATCAATTTTCAAAATACGCATATTGCGATATACTTTTTCATCACCATTAGCAGATGGAACAACATCATATACACCTGTCATTACATCATTTTCTAATACTGTTAATGGTTCAGCTGTTGCTTTATCTTTATAGATAGCAACTTTATCATATACGCCTGCTTCATTTTTCAAGATTAATGCTGGACGCATTACTTTGCCGAAGAATGTGATGATTACAAATTCTTTAGCATCTGCAGGAACTTCAAATTCCCAACCGTTCGCAGGGAATACAGGAGAAATGCTGCAGCCTGTTGGGAAGTCAGCTAAATCCCACATTAAACCTTCTGTTTCACCCCAAACGATATTATCAACTACGAAGCTGCCGCTTGGTGTATAACCTTCTACACCGATATAATCTTTATACCATTGTTGGTACTTAGCCATTCTTTCTTTAGCTTCTGGAGATTTACCTGCTGCAGAACAACGACCGAAGGAATATTGTAATGTTTCATCACCTTCAACATCACTTGTTTTTACTGCCATTGGCATATAAGATGGTTTTTGAGCTTTTGTACTTGCTACATACAGCATATCTAAGTCGCGTTCATTACTCCAAGCGCAGCAAGCACCAGGGCTGGAACCGTCGATAGTAAATAAGTTTTCGCTGTCAGTAGTTGGAGGGAAGCTACCACCTGGCCAGTGCATTACTAATGTTTTCTTACCTGCATTAGCTGTTACATTAAATAATGGTTCAGCTTTCATAAATACGGAAGAGAATGCACCTAAAGTAATATCTTTGTCGTTATCAGCAGAGATATTGTAGTCCATAATACCATGAGTCATTGGATAAGTACCTGTAGCTAAAGTAGCCCACATTGGAGGTGTGATTGTTGGGTTAGCACCTAACATCATTAAGTCCTCACGACAAGCACCCATATCCATTAATTTTTTGAAGTTTGGCATTTTGCCTTCTTCAACCAAGCGTTTGGTGAAACGAGGGTCCATCCCGTCAACACCTAACAATAACAATTTTTCTGTCAAGCCTTTGTTTCTTAACATTTTAAAACCCCTTTCCATTTTATATAAATAAAAATTATTACCATTATTCCGTCAATTATTATAGCACTCATTTTCACATTTGTCTAACAAATAAAGTGCAAATCTTTTTTTCAGCAACAAAAAAAACATAAAAGCTAAATTTCTTTATTTTCTTGACAATTAAAAACAAATACGCTATTTGTATAGCAGCTAATTTAAGAATACTATCTATTTTTTTATTTTTATGGTAATATAATTGTTAAAGAATTATTTACGAAAGGATTTTACTCCTATGAATACAGACCAAATGGCTTATTTGATAGATATCGCTAAAACAGGTTCCATTAATACTACTGCCAAAAGACTATTTTCCAGTCAGCAAGCCATCAGCGAAAGCATCAAACGCTTGGAGGCTGAGTTGGAGTGTGTGCTTTTAATTCGTTCCAAAAAGGGAGTTGCACTAACTGAAGATGGGAAATATGTTTTGCAGCAAGTATCCAATATGTACGAGCAGTATGAAGAATTACAAAAATACTTCAAACGTGATCAGCATTCCCTTAACGGTTCTTTATATTTAGGCACGGCTATTTTTGCTACTACTTTTTTCTTGCCTGACTTAATCTTCGATATTTATCGCAATTATCCAGATCTCACTTTACACACCAAAGAACTGCAAATTCGTGAAATTATCGACCAGTTGCTGCAAGGAAATTTAGATTTTGGCATAGCAGGTTTCTCTGATGAAGGAAATTATGTTAACCATCTATTAAATACTACTATCGAAACCTATAATGACTCACTTATCTTTCAACCGCTTTTCGAAGATGAAATTTGCTGTATTATGAGCAAAAATAATCCTTATGCAGCCTTAAAAAAAATTACTGATGAACAAATGAGTCAATTAAAATTAACACGCTATAATTACACCCTAGTCGATGAATCGTTTCCTTATTTACACATTTCCAATAATACCACTATTCATCAAAAATTTATGAAAGAGGAAAATACCGCAGCTATTTTACCACGACAGTTATTCAAGCAATTGTATTCCCAAAAAGAATTTGTCGCTATTCCTTTCGATTATGCTCCAACAACAACTACTTGCCTAATCTATCGCAAGGAAAAAGATAAATCAGAAAACCTACTTTTCCAAACTTTCATCAATACAGCTATAGATTTGGCACGCAAAATTTAAAACAAAAAAGTATTGGGTGGAAATCGATTTCCACCCAATACTTTTTTTGTTATTAAAGAAAGAGAGTTATTTGGAATAATTCTAATTACATAAATTTCAAGCCTAATGGAATTAATACTAATGCCATTACAAGTGTCATAAAGATAATCATGATTGTACCGGCAATATAAGCCGATTTAGTTGTAGTCATGTCATGAGCATGAATCATTGCACCATTTACAGAACCAGCAGGTGTTAATAAACCGATTACACCGTAAACTGTGATTACCATCAGAGCTACTTGCAAGTTGAAATCAAATTGAGTAGCCATAGTCATCGCAATAGTCATCATAGTAATAGTTGTAGCTACATTGTTAGCAAAGTTTGTTACTACAAATGTAATTAAGCCTAATGCCAACAAGAACCAGTAACTTGGTAAACCAAATAATGGAGCCATCAGTTGACCAATCATTGGTGTAATCCCAGCTTCAGCACTAGTGATTTGGTTAGCAACTACCATCGCAGAAGCTACTACTAAAATCAAATCCCAGTAGAAATATGCAGGAGCTGTTTTCTTGTTCAATACTGGTTTGCCGTCGATATGCCATACCATAGAGACAGCAATACATAATAATAACCAACCATAAACACCGATATTAGCTACTACTAAACGCCAACCAGAAGTACCGCTTAAGAAAGTTAAAGCAATACAACCAACTACTTGAACAAGCGTGATGATTAAAGCAGCTTTTTGCATTTTAGTCAATGGTTCTTGTTCTTTTTGGAATTTAGTAATATCGATTTCTTTCAGTTTGTCTACTTTACAACCAGGCGTAATCATCATAACCAACATCCAGCCAACACAAACAACGATTAAGGTTAAGAATACGGTAATCATCCAACCACCCATGTTGATGTTAATACCAGCCTGCATTGCCATACCAACTGTCATTAATGGCCAGCCTAAGAATGGTAATAAGGAGAAAGTAATAGACGCAATCAACATGAAGCCCATTAATACCATGGCTGGATATAAATCACCTTTTTTGTAACCAGCTTGTTCGAAGATGGATTTGTAAATAACGAACATAATTAAAGCAACCATTGTTTGGTTAATAATTATGCAAGCTAAAGAAGGTACGCAAACTAAGAAAGCTGTTAATAACCAAGGTTTACCTTCTAAGAATTTAGCACCTAAAATAGCATTGGCAATCCACTCTGTTAATTTTGTTTCCTGCATCATACCGATGAAGAACATACACATTAACATTAATAATACGGATTGGTTCCCAAATGCAGTAGCTAAAGCTGTACCAGCATTACCAAAATCAGTAATACCTAAAGCTACGATACCTAATAAAGAGGTCCAGCATAAGTTGTCAGCATCTACAGACCAACCATAAATTAAACCAACGAAAATACCGATTAATGCCATCCCATAAGGGGTAATTGTACCAACTGGTGGTACAAATCTAAATAAAAACATAAGTGCGAATACTACAGCAAGATGAACATACTTGATGTCAAATTTTTTAGTCTCAGCCATTTTTCTTACCTCCTAAA
>JAFXJE010000158.1 GCA_017532485.1 Peptococcaceae bacterium
CTGTTGACATTAATAATCACCTCTCTGTTTAATACTACAAAAAAGAAAAAATAGATAAACAGACGGAACATATTAGTTTATTCAAAAAGTATTTTTAGTATAGGAAGACTGAAAAATGGATATTAGGAATAGAATTGCGGCTAAACAAATTTTCAAACAATGGAATATTAATAGTATGCACGAGCATTTGGATAATATTATGTCTACACATGGTCATTTTTCTGCTATCTATGATTATTGCCCGAAAAAGCAATGCCTGGAAAAAAGTATTTTTGACAAAGATAAATGGAATATGCGTTTAACTCATTATTTGCGTAAAGAACCAATCTTTTGGCTGGAGGCACATAGTCATGGCGGTGAAAATTTAATTTGTCTTAGACGTTATAATCAAATGTTGATACTACAGATATGGGAAAATGAACAATGGCAGCTGCAAAAGGAAACGATAGAACAACAGTTTAATCAGCTATTTAATTTACGGCAGATAGAACAGGCTTATATTTGTCATTATGATGATATCTGGTGGCGGGAGGAGGATACCGTAAACATTTATCGTCCTGATTATCGGCGCACTTTGCTTCAAGAAAACTATTTGCCGTATTTAAATCGCAATGGTTTGCAGCGGCGCTTAAATGAAGATGAAGTTTATGCCCCTGTTTGTTGGAAAATGTGGATTCGTAAGAAACAAGCATGGTTTAATTTGGCTGATGTAACAGTCAAACCATTGGTTCAAGGGTGGGCTGTTCAGCTATATGATATGCCAGAAAATTTTTGGTTGAGGGAAAATAGATTTTTGCAACAAAATATAAAATTGCTAAGCTCTCCTTGATTGATGTTAAGGGGAGCTTTATGTTATAATAAATGGAATGTTGATTTAAGGAGACGGACTGCTATGGCGGAGAATTTGCGAAGTTTAGATAAGCAAGATATGGAAGCATTGATGCTGCAGCTGGGTGAACCTAAATTTAGAGCAAAGCAGCTCTTCGGCTGGGTACATGGCAAGGGTGTAGAAAGCTTGGCAGAAATGCATAATTTGGGTAAAAATTTACTGGCTAAGTTGGAGCAGGAAATAACCTTGCCACCATATGAAGTGCTGGCAAGGCAGCAGTCAGTTGACGGTACGGAAAAATTTTTACTGGCCTTAGAAGATGGGCAAGCCATAGAGTGTGTTTTGATGCGTTATCGTGGTGACAACAGCAAGCACAGAAATACCTTATGTGTATCTAGTCAAGTTGGTTGTGCTATGGGTTGTACCTTTTGTGCTACTGGCCAAGGTGGTTTTGTGCGTAATCTTTCAGTAGGGGAAATTTTAGGTCAAGTTTATGCTGTTAATCGTTATTTACAAGATGAGAGTGACGAACGCATAGGAAATATTGTCTTTATGGGAATGGGTGAACCGTTGCTCAATTTTGATAATGTATTAAAGGCTATTAATATTTTCAACGATGAAGAAGGCTTGCAAATTGGGATAAGGCGTATGACTATTTCTACTTGTGGGATTGCTCCACAGATTGAAAGATTGGCAGAGCAAGAAAAAGAGATTGTTTTTGCAGTTTCTTTACACGCACCTAATGATGAACAACGTTCGGAAATGATGCCAGTTAATAAGCGTTATCCTTTGGCAGTTTTAATGAAAGCTTGCCGTCACTATCAAAAAGTGACGGGTAAGCGAATTAGCTTTGAATATGCGTTGATGAAAGGCTTTAATGATAGTGATAAACACATACAACAATTACAGCAGCTTTTGCAAGGTATGGATGCTCATATTAATTTAATTCCGGTAAATCCTGTAGATGATGGAAGCCCATATCGGCGTCCTAGCAGACGAGAAGTGTTGGATTTTGCTGGAAAGCTGAAGGCAAGAGGTTTGGCTTGCAGTGTTCGTGAGGAAAAGGGTACTGATATAGATGGTGCTTGTGGACAGTTACGTGGCAAAGTACAACAAAAAAAGAGGGAGGGACAGGCATGACAGCTGCGGCTGGGAGTAATATAGGGTTACGTAAAGATAACGAAGACCGTTATTATGTTAATGAAGATGAGAAGATTTTTATGATTGCTGATGGTATGGGTGGTCATGAGCATGGTCAATTAGCAAGTAAATTGGCGGTAGCGACAATGGCAGAAAATATTTTAAAATTGGAGCAGCCGTTGTCATTGGAAAAATTGGAAGAAATTTTTAAATCGGTCAATACCTCCGTTTATGAATTGCAGCAACAATTAAATGCCGATGTTATCGGAACAACTTTAACGGCAGCTATAGTGCGGGACGAACAATTGTATATTGCTCATGCAGGTGATAGCAGATTATATAGATTGAGAGATAATAAGCTGGAGCAGTTGACAATTGACCATACTTATTATGCGGAAATGCTGCGCTTGGGTCAATTGGATGAAGCACAGACTGAAGTAAAGCGTAATGTTTTATTAAAAGCTTTGGGGCCTGAAGAAAATATCGAAGGTCAGTATTTGCAATTGGAAATACTGCCGGAAGATTTGTTATTATTGTTTACAGATGGTTTATATAATGTTTTAAGCGAAGAAGAAATTCTACAGCAAGTTTCTGCCGAAGATAATATAGCAATTTGCGTGGAAAATTTATTGCAAATGGCTTTAGAACGTGGTGCTAGAGATAATTTGACGGTGGTTTTATATCGCCATGAGGGTGAGGTGAGACCATGAACAAGAAGAAAATATTAACTGACCGTTATCAGTTAATTCGTCAAATCGGTGGCGGTGGGATGGCTGTAGTTTATTTGGCTAATGATACTTTGCTGGATAGACAAGTGGCGATTAAGTTTTTGCGTGAGGAATATGTGGATGAACCTGAATTTATTCGTCAATTCCAAAAAGAGGCAAAAGCTGTAGCTAAACTTTCTCATCAAAATATTGTTAATATTTATGATTTTGGTGAGCATGAAGGTCAGACTTATTTGATTATGGAATATGTTGAAGGGCAGACCTTAAAAGATATTATTCGTGAACATGGTGCATTACCGGTTGAACAGGTTTTGGATTATGGTATTCAAATTTGCCAAGGGCTAATTCAGGCACATAGTCAGCATATCGTGCATAAAGATATTAAGCCACACAATATTATGATTGATAAACATGGAATTGTAAAGGTTACAGATTTCGGAATTGCACAAGCAGCAAATAATTTGACGATTACGCACAATAAGGGGATTATGGGTTCTGCTCATTATTTTTCGCCAGAACAAGCCAAGGGAGAGATAGTGGATTACGCTACGGATATTTATTCTTTAGGTGTAGTGCTCTATGAAATGGTTACAGGCAAAGTTCCGTTTACAGGTGAAAATCCTGTATCAGTTGCTTTAAAACATATCCAAAGCAAACCTGAAAGTATTACAAGTTATGTTAAAGATGTCCCTAAAGAACTGGAACGGATTATTTTTAAAGCTATGGAGAAAAATCCTGTTTATCGTTTCAGTAATATGAAGCAAATGATGGAGGCTTTAATTGATTTACAGGCTCGTTTAACAGGTCGGAATGAGTTGATTATAAAAGTTCCACAAGCGAAAGATAATGATGAGACTTTGACCAATCACCATCGCGCAATACCTGATTACTATGATGAAACGCGTATTCATCATGAGGTGATTGTCGAGAAAGAGCCTAAGAGTAAGTCAAGCAGTGGTAAGAAAAAAGTAAATGTGGCTAATTTAATAGTTTTGGCTCTGATTTGTTGTGGTCTATTTATTGGGGGCTTTTTCTTAATGGGGAATTTGACTGCCAATGATGAGATAGAAGTTCCTGACATTGTTGGGGAAACGGCATTGGAAGGGCAGAAAATTCTTGTTCGAGAAGGATTATCAGTAGAAATTATTGATGAAGTATATGATGACAATTATGCTGAAGACTATATAATTTCCCAAGAACCAAAAGCAGGCAGCAAAGTAAAGGCTGGAAGAAAAATTAGCGTGATTGTCAGCAAGGGGTCTGCTCAAATAAAAGTGCCTGATTTAAAAGGGATGAGTGTAAAGGAAGCACAGGTAGCTTTGGAGAATGAAGAACTTGAACTCGGGGAAAAAATAACTGTAGAAAGTAAAGAATATC
>JAFXJE010000159.1 GCA_017532485.1 Peptococcaceae bacterium
ACTGCTGCAATAGTTGTTTCTGAACCCGTACCAGCAGTTGTCGGTACAGCATAAATATTTGGTACTCTATGCAGCACCCGAAGCACTCCCTGTAATTGTTTAATCGTTTTCTTTGGTCGCGCAATGCGTGCCGCAATACCTTTTGCACAGTCCATCGGTGACCCGCCGCCAAAAGCGACAATGCAATCACATTGGTGCTGTTTGTATAACGAAACCCCTTGTTCCACACAAGTATCGGTTGGATTTGGCGTAACCTCATCAAATATGACATATTCTGCACCAAGGTCATCCATGGCTGTAAACAAATCATCTAATAAATGCAAACTGAGCAAAGTTTTATCTGTTACAATAAATGCTTTTTGATTGCCCTTTTCTTTGATAAAAGCTGGCAAACGCTTAATCGCCCCCACTCCTTCCAGAGTTTCCGGCATTCGCCATGGCAGTATACGCATAGCAAATTTCATTCCAAATTGAAATGGACGACTAATTCGTTTTCTCATGTCAAATCCCCTCTTTATGTCTTTTCCCTGCTAAGCTTCAACTATAGTTATTGCTCTAATTGGACATATTTTAGCACATATACCACAACCTAAACAAGCCTCTGGATTTGCCAAATATACAATTGTTGTAATATCACCATGATATTTTGGTGCCTCTATTGCTAAACAATTAATCGGACAATTTTCAACACAAACCGAACAACCGGCACAAGTTTTCGCATCAATTACCGGATATTTTTTCTTCTTTTCTTCAGTCACTTTATTAGCCTCCTCCTGCCGGTGACAAAAACACTACTGTATCTCCATCTTTAAATTTATACGATTTTTTCACTCCACTGCCATTAACCAAGACAACTAAATCCTCAGCTTCTTTTTTAGTGATATTAGGCAGCATACCTCTTAATTCTTTTAATGTTTTCGCCTCGCTGGTAAAGGAGCTTACACCGGCTTGCAGCCGAGCAACCCCATAAAGCTGCACATTTACCATTTATTTCGCCTCAATATTAAGTTTTTGCAATAATTTTTTTGTTGGCAAACCATTATCATCCCAACCTCTAGCATGATAATATACTTGTTTCAATTTTTCCAATGGAACTTTAGAATTAGGGTCTTTTGGGTCTTGAACTACATCTGTTAAACGTTTTGGTAAAGCATCTTTGGTAGCATCTACACCAAAACGACGGTTCAACTCGCGTTCCAAGTTATAGCCCCGTTCACCACAACGCATATATCTGCCAA
The DNA here is from genome assembly GCA_017532485.1 of Peptococcaceae bacterium. GTDB lineage: Bacteria > Bacillota > Peptococcia > Peptococcales > Peptococcaceae > RGIG6463. The sequence goes on from JAFXJE010000159.1 coordinate 1,239, forward strand.
ATGGCATCTTCATCCCCGTAACATATTCAAAGCCCTTTGTATGATGGAATACTGGCAGATGGATAGCAGCAATTTCCGGGAATTTATTTAAAATACGCACTGCACCACCACAATATGGCAGCACAGCATTAACCAGTTTTGTGTACCAGCTATTTGGATGACTCATCAATGGTGCTGGGAAAAAAGCATAGCTAGTAAATAAACATTGACCGGAAGCAGAAATCATTTCCATCAAATTTTGCATAAGCATAGTCATATCTGCCTTACCATGATAAGTAGTAGGGTTAACCGATAAACCCAACCCTTCCAAAATAACAGCATAACCACCATTCAAATGACAGCCGCCACGATTACTTACCGCATAGCCTAAACCTAAACCAACAGCTTTTCTCGGCTCATAGGCTGCCAATTCCATACCTTTAGCATGAATGGCAAACTCTGTACCACCATATTTTTCAGACAAGCGTTTACTACCTAGAGCCAACTCCGCACCAATACCTTCTTTATGGGCAATCTTTTCCATAACAGCAGATAAATCATCAATTTCAGAAAAATGCAAACCATTATCCCACAAGCCTTTTTCGTTGGCTTCCATGGCGTAAGAAATGGTATTAGCACAAGAAATAGTATCCATGCCCAATTCGTCAAGTTCATAGTTCCAACGCAAAACTGCTTCTAAATTGTTATTACAAATGCCACTGCCCAAAAGCACTAGAGTTTCCAGTTCAGGGCCTTTTACAGCCTTACCCTCAACCTCTACCGTTCTAGAACAACGGATAGGACAAGTCAAGCAGCCTTTATTAACAATATTATATTGTTCAGCCAAGCGTTCACCACTGATTAATTCAAAATCATCAAAATGACCTTCGCTGTAGTTTTTAGTAGAGAGCAGCCCTTTCATCTGCATAGAACTAACCAAACCAGCTGTACCCAATTTTGGCAGTTGTTCACCTGTCAATGGATGTTTACGCAGATATTTAAACCATTTTTGCGTATGGGCTACCATTTTTTCTTTTTCTTTAACAGAAATTTCTTTATTACCACTAGCACAGATAGCCTTCAATCTCATCCAGCCCATAACTGCACCTACACCACCTCTACCGGCAACGCGTTCATTAGATACTACACTCGCATACAGCACTTGATTTTCGCCAGCTGGGCCAATACAAATCTTCCCATTTTTCCGTACTCTGCCATTTGGCAGCTTCATTTTTTCATCCAAAGCCTCTTGGGTAGCACCTGTTTTCATTCCCCAGAAATCATCTGCTTCATGGAATATTACTTTACCACTATTGATTTCAAGCCAAGTAGGTTTTTCACAATGCCCTTGCACAATCAAAGCATCTAAACCAGCTTTTTTCAAATAATAGCCAAAATTTCCCCCACAGTTGGAAGATGTCACATAGCCAGTAAGTGGAGAAAGGGTCGAAATATTAAACCGACTGGAACTAGGTGCCCCAGAGCCTGTCATTGGACCTGTTGTAATGACCATCATATTTTCGTCAGAAAAAGGCTGCTCTGTGCCTTTAAAATGGTCACTCAAAATTTTGGCAGCCATAGTCTTGCCACCAATAAATAGCTCTCTCTCTCTATCAGAAAATGGGTACTCGTCCACTTCCCTGGTTGTTAAATTAATCCGTAAAACTTTTCCCATATAACCACCATATTCGGTTGCCATAGTTACACCCCTTAAAACCAATATATAATCAATTAGTAATTATTATAAAATAGAACATCTATAGCGTCAAATATGGATTTACCTATAGTTTGAATATGCTTTAGCTATATCAGAGCACTTTAATAATGATAATATTTTCGCATTACAGTCAGACATATAATAGTTACCAAAAAAGCCAATATTTCTGCTACTACAAGAGAATACCAAATGCCATCAATTCCCCAGAAAATAGGAAAAATCAACACACAAACGACTTGAAACACAATCGTTCGTAAAAATGACAATACTGCAGATATGATACCATTATTTAAGGCCGTAAAAAATGAAGAGCCGAAAATTGCCATTCCAGAAAATAAAAATGACACAGAAAAAATTCTAAACCCATGCAGCGTCAACTCATAAAGTTCAGCATCATAGCCAGTAAAAATGCTAACTAGTGGTACAGCCATTGCTTCTGAAACGAGCAGCATCAAAACAGAGCTTATTCCAAGCAAAACAATACTTTTCTTTAACAAATTATGCATTTCAGCATGGTTTTCCGCACCATAATGATAACCAACAACAGGTGCTACACCATTAGCATAGCCCAAAAATATGCCAACAAAAACAAACGCAATATACATTCTAACCCCATAGGCAGCTACACCTGCCTCACCTACATAATTAAGCAACTGCACATTATATAAAGTAGCAACCAAAGAGCCGGAAACACCCGATACCAATTCCGACAATCCATTAGTAGTGCCTTTGACTACAGCTTTCCCATCAAATACTGTCTTGCCAAGCCGCAATAAACTAGTATTTTCCATAAAGAAATAAATTAAAGGCAGACCACCGCCTACTACCTGACTAATAGCTGTAGCCACTGCTGCCCCTACCAGTCCCCAGCCAAAAACAGCTACAAACAAAGCATCCAGCACCATATTGGTACAACCAGCCAAAATTGTCACATACAAGCCTAGTTTTGGTCTTTCTGCTGTCACAAAAAAGATTTGAAATAAAAATTGTAAATTCCAAAAAGGCATAGCGAGCAATAAAATGTTACCATAGACAACAGCTTCATCAAGCATAGTTCCCTCAGCACCCAAATATGCCATCAAAGGTCGCAAGACAAAAAATCCTACAACAATAAAAACTACACTCACAAAGGTACAAATATAAACAAACAAAGAAAACAGCTGATTAGCTTTTTCCTTCTTACCTTCACCCAAAGTTTTGGCAACTAAAGCACTACCACCAGTACCAAACATATAGCCAAAAGTAGCTAAAATATTAACAATCGGATAGACAAAATTAATCGCAGCCAACGCTGATTTGCCTGCATAATTGGCTACAAATAATCCATCCACAACACCATATAAAGAAGTAAAGACCATCATTACCATAGCTGGAAAAGTAAATCTCAACAGCCTACTATAAGTAAAATGGTCAGATAACTGAATTTGCATATAAACCTCACCATATTTCTCATACTTAAATGTCTTAATCTCATTAAACATTAATTATAGCACAAATATATTTTTTTCACAAATTGCGACCTTATTTATCCCCTTTTTACTTTTGGATTTATAGGTTCTGACTTTGACATTTTCAACAAAGTGTTGATAGAAACAGAAAGATATGATAATATAAACCCAAAATACAAATTAGAATTTATGGAGATGACAAGATGGTCAATATAACAGATGTAAAACAGATTCTTCAACTCGCGATAGATGCAAAAATTAAAGTGTTTCTTGACGGTGGATGGGGTGTGGATGCATTGCTTGGATATCAGTCAAGAATCCATAACGATATTGACATTTTTGTAGAAAAGAAAGATTATCAGAACTTTATAGAGCTCATAAAAGCTGCTGGCTTTTATGAGCTTAAGATGGAATATACAACATTGAACCATACTGTATGGGAAGATGCGAAAAACAGAATTGTTGATTTGCATTGTTTTGAATATACAGACAAAGGAGAAATTCTTTATGATGGGGATTGTTTTCCAGTAGAAACTTTCTCTGGTAAAGGAAGAATCGATGAGATAGAAATTTCCTGCATTGAACCATATAGTCAAGTAATGTTCCATCTAGGATACGAGTTTGATGAAAATGATTTACATGATGTGAAGCTATTGTGTGAGAGATTTCATATCGAAATTCCAAATGAATATAGGTAACTGCAAATTCCAGTTTATCGGACAATTATATACCTCCCTCTCTCACTTCGACAAAAGGAAGTTGTTTATTGCCTGAATCAGTCAAAAAGATAATTAGGAGCCTTACTTATCCTTCTGCTTTTTCTTGTCTACCTTTTCCTGCTATTCTAAAAATAAAACCATTAAGATAAAATTCGGAGGTGTGCCATGAAGAAAAAATTAAGAATTGCCAGCCTAGTCATGCTCGTTATCGCCATTATCTTTGTTTTTTGTGCCATCAGCTGCCCGACCTGTGGCCGCTGCTTCTATATCGGTGATTTCTATGTATCCGCCCAAGTCTACCTCACCCTCTACAAAATTTATCTCATTATCATGGTAGCATTATTCGCTGCTTCATTCTTTGTTAAAGATAAAGAATAAATATATTGACTTTTCCTAACCGTTCCCTTTTAATTATACTCAAGGAGGGATTGTTATGAAATTTAAAATGGTACACGAAAACTATAATGTTACTGATTTAGCAAAATCTATGGCTTTTTATGAAAAAGCACTTGGTCTTACTGAAAAAAGCCGTATTAATGGCGACGGATTTATTATTGTTTACTTAGGCAATGAAACTACTGATTTTGAATTAGAATTGACTTGGTTGGAAGAACATCCACAGCCTTATAACTTAGGCGAATGTGAATTCCACCTTGCTTTTGAAGCAGAAGACTTCGATGCTGCTCACAAATTACACGAAGAAATGGGCTGCATTTGCTTTGAAAATCATGACATGGGTATTTATTTCATCAACGATCCAGACGGTTATTGGTTAGAAGTAGTACCTGCTAAAAAATAGCCCAAAAATAAAATCACAGATATTGGGACAAATTACTCAGTTCCAATATCTGTGATTTTTAATTTGTTAAACTTTCCTATTGTGCTAAATTCACCTTAACTACCGTACCGTCAGCCAAACTATAGAGCAAAGTATCACCATAAACATAAACTCCACCATCAACTGTATCGGCAGCATAATAACGAGTTCCTTCACCTACTACGAGTAATCTTAATTCTTCACCAGCAGCCTCTCCAGCAGTATAGACACATAATCTATCATCCAATACTTCATGGTAAGTACCTGTTCTAGTATCCATCAACACTACCCCTGTAATGCTGCCATAACCTGAAGCATAGCAATCAAAGGTCTTGACCACAGTTCTATCTCCACCAATGGTTTTTTGCACAGTATAAAGAGTATAATCCCCTACAGCAGCCTTCAAAATCAAGCCATCTTCCCCTTGATTTTCAATCATGCGTACATCTTGATTGAGCTCTGTATAACGCATCAAATGACCATTTTGGTCATAAATAATCATCGTACTATCTGCTTCTGCTTCATCAACCCAACCTTTATACACATAGAAACCACAAACGCCATCTAACAATTTAGTAGTTTTTCCCGTCTTGGTATCAAGGCAATACAAAGCACTATCCTCATTTGTATTCAAATCAACAGCTGTGTAATACACCTTATCGCCAAAAATCTTGATACATTCTTTATCATCTACCGACAGCTTCTGACCATTACGTTTTTGTCCAATCCGTATTCTTCCTTCCAAGGCATTCACTTCGGTAGTCACACCGTCTTTTTCATAGCTAAACTCGGTAGCACTATCAAAGTATGGATGCTCGCCTCTAATTACAAGACCATTTTCCCTAGCCACAACCTCACTAGTACCATGATTACCATAAGAATAATATGGCGCTTTTTCCTCTGTCAAAGTACCGTCAGGTAATATTTTCCGACTGTACTTGGTACTCATCACAGGGCTGCCACCTACATAATATTCAAAATAAATCTCACCATCAGCTTCGATAAAATTAACCCTTCTGCTCATCCCACTATCAGGATAGGTAAAAATTACTTCCGGTGAAGAAGTATCATCAACAGCCAAGCGATACACTACATGGTCCTCACCTTTATCACCATTGTAATAATAATATTTTCCGTCAGTTACTACTTTGCCTACTGCATGAGGTAAGCTTATTTTTTCAGCGTGCATATTATCTGAGTTAAGCATTAAGCCTGCCTTTTTATCAAAGGCATAATCCCAGCCAAATTCCTCTACGGCAAATCGCCAAGTCAATGGAAAATAAGTCACATCTCGGAAAGTCAGTAATGGATATTCTTCTGCAGCAACATCTATTTTCTTGCCATTAACCACTAAATTAAAATCCGAAACCGTTGCCTTATATTTACCCCAATTACGTTTTGTCCATTGGTAATCACGATAAGCACAAGTAACTGTAGTCTTTTCTATCGAAAGCGTACTAGTCTCACTATTCCAATCCGTACCCAAACCTAAATAACGACAATCATAATAAGTCATGGGAATATAAGTAATGTCATTATAGACAATCAATGGAAATTCACGATTTTTATTCTCGATCTCCACCCCATTAAAAGTTACCGGAAAATCAGGCAACTCCACCTTAACCTCCTCAGCCCAAACAGGCAAAGCAGGAAATATCAATATCATCATCAATGTAAGTAATATCTTTTTCATAGCTACCTCCAAATAGAGTAGAAAATATCACTACGATTAAAGCACAAATTTTCCATAATGTCAAATTTTCGACATAAAATTATAAAGGTGTTTATAAAGAAAAAACAGCCCTATAGGCTGTTTTCCTTCATAAACATACATTATTTTGAATAAATCGCATCATTCTTGGCAAGAAGATACACACAATACTGATTCATGCTAATTCCCTCTCTTTTAGAGTGTTCCGCAAGTGAACGATGCAGACTGCGAGGAATTCGCAACTTAAATTGACCTGAATAACCTTCCAAATTATCCGGCTCTTGAATTTCTATTCCATCTTCAAGAGCTGCTTCCAGCCAAGCTTTCTTAGCATCCAAGGCATTTACTACTACTTCTTCTATCGTTTCAGCACAAGTAATACATCCCGGAAGTTCTGGAAATGAAGCTACAAAACCGCCCTCTATTCTATCTTCTACTATTTCCATTCTATAATTCATTGCCATATAATCACTAAGCGTTTTCATCATTCATCGCCTCACTTTCTACAATCTGTTTTACCATTTCTACATATAATGTTTTGATTGGTTCGTGTCTAGGTATCGTAATTGGCTGACATCCAGTTTTTCTAAAAGTACAATGGCTACTCCCTCCTCTTGGAGAGTGCATCTCATAACCATAACTTTCTAAAACCTTACGCAGTTCATCAAATCTGAGATCTTTTGATAATGCACATATTTTCATTAATAATTTATCCCATTTTGACACTTTCAATACCTCCTCATTTATAGTATATGTGGTATCATATTTGGTGTCAATGATATTATATCTATATTTTCAGACATAAAGAGCTCATTTCTTATTTCAATTTAAGTGCAAAACTTGAAATAAGAAATAAAAAAACCCCGCCTTATTTCAACTTTAACGTAAAACTTGAAATAAGGCAGAGCTTGAGAACATTTTATGCAGCAACACTGATACTATCATGCAGCATATTGACGATACTTACTACTGATTTTAGATTCATCCCAAACATTTCCTGCAAGTCAAAATTATTAAACGGCTCTGCATTAACTAAATCCTCAACACTAATATCACCATTATTGCGTACATAGTTAATAATAGTTCTGACAAATTCCTGTTGTTGCGAATTAAATAAATTACCGCTTAAATATTCACCAAATTTTTCATTCACAGCTTCTTGACTTAGACCAATCAAACTACGTACAAAAGCCGCCATATTTTCAATATTAGTTGTATTTAAATAATCAGTCTTTGTCCCCAGTTCATGCCACAAGATGTATTCCAAATCTTTTAAATCCTCATCCGTAATAGGTTCAAGGTTATGAATTTTTCTGATTACCTCATTATCACTATGTTCTAATAAGTAATCAATTACCTTTTCCCGATAAGTACGAATATCTATTAAAGTATCCGGTACTTCATAATCTGCATCACTGATATTATCCGGAATATCTATATCTATCGGTTTTTGCTTGTCATCTTTTAAAACAGTCATTAAATCTCTTAATTCTTCTCGCATCTGTTCAATTTCAGATACTTCTGGTGCTTCCCAAAAACCAGCATGAATAGCTTTACGCAATACATTAGCTTTTTCTCTCACTTGTGGTACAGAAGCTTTTTCTTCTAATAAATATTTTGCTATTTCACGCACATTTTTTACATGAGCATTTGCTTTTTTTATATTGCCGTCAGACAGCAACGCTTGCTCGATATAAAACATCCGCAAATCAAAGGATATTACTAATGGCTCACCGTTTAACCCACTATCCAGCAATGGTACAATGTGTCGTTTAATTTCTTCCACCATAACAGCAGACAAGGCAACCCATGTATCAAAATCATAGTATTTATCTACATACTGCATTTCTTCACGCACTTGAATACGGTATTGACCAACAGTTTTAATCTTGACAACCTCATTGTGCAGCTGTCGTTTTAACTCTTGATAATACCCAAGATACCACTCATTTTCCTGGTACTCTATACGCTGCAATTCATGTAAAATGTCCAATTTTATTTGGTAAAGTTTTTGTGACAGAGTAACAGT
>JAFXJE010000160.1 GCA_017532485.1 Peptococcaceae bacterium
ATGGGGCAGGTAATATGGGGGTTTGTCTAAGTACAACAGTCATAACAACATTTGCCATGTTTTTCTATACCAATGTTATTGGTATCAATATTTTACAAGTAGGTACGATTTTACTATTTGGTGGCATTGTTGATGCAATCTCAAATGCTTTTATGGGTGTGATCGTTGATCATACAAAATCACGTTGGGGAAAATGTCGACCATATTTGATTTTTGGTGCTATTCCCATGGCAGCAGCTTGTTTCTTTGTTTTCCATGTTCCTGATGCAAGTGCTTCAACAAAATATATTTATGCACTCATTACCTATATCATTTATACTTTGGCTTGTGCCGCAGTCTTGATTCCACAAAATGTCTTGATGGCAGCAATTACAGATGATCAAGATGATCGCTTAGCTACTAATATGTTTGGCTCACTAGGCACTAACTTTGGTCAGCTGATACCAAGTTTAATGACCTTAGGCCTGGTTGCATTTTTGGGGAATGGGTCAGACTACAAGGGATTTAACTATGTGATTCTAATCTTTGGTGTAATTGGTGCAGCATTAACCATGATGGCTGGTTTCAATACAAGAGAACGGATGAATATGTCCGCAATTGGCCAACAAAAAATTTCAGCCAAGGATACCCATCAATCATTTAAAAATGGGCCATGGCTACTCGTGACACTGATTACCTTATTTATCATTGCCCAAGTTGTCGTTAAAGCATCAACGACGGTTTATTATACAACTAATGTACTGGGTAATCCTGGGGTTTCATCTGCCTTGCTATCGATTTTAAGTATTATTGGTGTGCCTATCACACTCATTATTCCGATTATTGCTAAAAAAATCGGCAAACACAAACTTGTCCTGATGGGTGCAGCCATGGGTATTATTGGGAATATGGGCTTACTTGTTACCAAGGGTAGTATTCCTGGTGTGATTGCTTGTACAGCCTTTGCAGCAGCAGGATCAGCCTTTATTACTGGGATTGTATTTGTCATGTGTGCTGAAACAGTTGACTATAGGGAATGGAAGACTGGCATTCGTGTACAAGGCTTTCTAATGGCCTTTATCGGTTTTGCAGTCAAGGTAGCTAATTCTATCGTACAACTATTAATTTCAGGGATTCTTAATTCTGGTGGGTTTAATGGTCAAGCAAAAGTTCAAACTGCGTCGGCAGTTCATGCTATTGAATTCTGTTATGTTTGGTTACCTATTATCTTTTTCGCAGTGGTTATTGTCTTGAATTATTTCTACAAATTAGATAAACTATACCCACAAGTTATAGCTGATTTGGAAACCAGACGTGCTGCTTTATAAAAGTAAGACATGTGACGTCAAGTGAGACCATCATATCTGATGATAACTTAAAAAGGAGACTATTATGTCAATATTTAGAACTTCATTTGCTTCAGCTTCCCTGTTTCGGACCGTCAATTTAACGGTCATTGTGCCGATTGAGTCTTACGGCAATCCTGAACTTGAGGCAAGTAAACCCCAAAAAATTAAAACACTTTATCTTTTACATGGGTTTGGTGGCAGTCAAGATGATTGGCTGGATTACACTAATTTGAGAACCCTGGCTGAACTGCACAACTTAGCAATTGTCTTACCAGCTGCTGAAAATAGTTTTTA
>JAFXJE010000161.1 GCA_017532485.1 Peptococcaceae bacterium
AAGATATTTGGTGTTTTGTATATTTTTAATTGCGTTATTTTAACATAAAATACGCAAAAATACAATTTTATTGGCTTTTTCGATTTCGTTAGGTAATGGGAATGAATAAAAGTTGTAGAAGTAAAACAAAAAAGCACTTAGGCATTGTTTTGTCCTAAGTGCTTTTCTGATGGAGATAAGCGGGATCGAACCGCTGGCCTCTTGAATGCCATTCAAGCGCTCTCCCAGCTGAGCTATACCCCCAAGTATGTTTTCATGGTAGCATGAGAACAGCGACTTGTCAATAATGGCAAGTCGCTGTGAAAGTTTAGATTTTTAAATTTCTAAGGTTTCTTCCGGTGCTAAAACGGAGCAAGGAATACCGTAATTTAAAATTTGGTTAGCAAAGAAATTGACATTTTGCTCAATAGCAGGGAAGGTGTTGTAATGCATAGGAATAATATGACGAGCACGCAGAGCTCTGGCAGCCAGCATGGCATCTTGAATATCCATAGTATAGTTGCCGCCAACTGGTAATAGTGCCATATCAATTCTATTAGCGTTGCCTAGTAAAGTCATTTCATGGCTAAGTCCGGTATCGCCTGCATGATAAATAGTTTTTCCATCTACTTTGCATAAAAAACCAGCAGGATTGCCTAAATAGATAATTTGACCATCAATTGTCAGGCTGGAACTGTGCAAAGCAGGGACCATTTTAATGGTGCCGAAATCAAAGTTGTAGCTGCCGCCGATATTCATACTATGCAGATTTTCTAAGCCTTGCAGGCGACAATAGTCGATAATTTCGGCGTTACTGATAACTAATGCACCAGTGCGTTTAGCAATAGCAATGGTATCCCCTAAATGGTCAGCATGACCATGAGTAACTAGAATAACATCAGGATTAATTTCCGCACTACTGATTTGAGCCATAGGATTACCGTCTAAAAAAGGGTCAAAGAGTAAGTGTTTGCCGTTGCTGAGATAAAGAGAAAAACAAGCATGACCGTGAAATTTAATTTGCATGGAATAGTCCCCCTATTCGGTATATTTATAATTGTTGGTTAACTCACTTAAAGTTATTAGCCATTCATTATAAATTTCCTGCTTTCTTCTTTGTTTTTCCTGTAAAAGAAAGCGTTCCAAAAAATAAAATTGCTTAGTATCCAGCAAAGCGATTTTTTGTTCTAAGTCGTAGGTGGCTTGGTCTTCATAAATTACTTTCAAATACATAAATTCCGCCTCGTTTCAGCTCTAAATAAGATATGACTAAGCATAACATAATCCCAAGACGGATACTATGCAAAAAATTTGCCAATGCCCATAGGCCAAATTACTGATGCCATAAAGTTTTGTCTAAAGTACGATATTGCAAAGCTTCGGCTAAGTGAGCCAGAGAAATATTTTCCTCTTGTGCTAAGTCGGCAATAGTACGAGCAACTTTTAAAATGCGATTATGGGAACGGGCGCTTAATCCCAGTTTTTTAAAAGCTTGTTCCAAAAAATCTTTGGCTTTTGGCTCAAGTTGGCAATATTGGCGTTGATGTTTTAAAGTCATTTGACTGTTGCAGAAAATATTTTTACTTTGGTAGCGTTCTTGTTGAATTTGGCGTGCCTTAATTACACGCTTACGAATATCAGCAGATGATTCAGCTTCTTCGGTTTGGTATAATTCTTGAAATTGAACGGGTAAGACTTCTATTTGCAAATCAAAACGGTCTAAAAGAGGACCTGAAATGCGATTGCGATATTTTTGGGCTTGAAGAGGTGTACAGCTGCATTCGTGAGTAGGGTCGTTAAAATAACCACAGGGACAAGGATTCATAGCCGCGACTAAAAGCAGGGAGCAAGGAAAAGTAACTTGTGCTTCAACACGTGAAACGGTAACTTCTTGGTCTTCCAAAGGTTGGCGCAGGGCTTCTAAAACATCTTTTTTGTATTCGGGAAATTCATCCATAAATAAGATACCATGGTGAGCGAGGGATAATTCGCCAGGATGTGGAATACGTCCACCTCCAATAATACTAGCTTGTGAGGCAGAATGATGAGGGGCGCGAAAAGGTCTCTCAGTAATTAACGGCTGTTTGGCAGGCAAAAGACCTGAAATGCTGTAGATTGTTGTAACAGCTACTTGTTCATCAAAAGTCATAGGAGGCATAATCGATGGCAGGGCTTGGGCTAACATAGTCTTACCAGACCCTGGAGCTCCGACCAAAAGTATATTGTGGCCACCAGCTACAGCTATCTCTAAAGCGCGGCGAGCTTCATATTGACCTTTAATGTTTTTGAAATCATGATGTTCAGAAAAATTGTTTTCACTAAGTGAAGAAATATCGGGAATTTTTTCAGGTGTGATTTGCTCGGGTGCTTGTAAAAAAGCGATAACTTCCTGTAAATTGCGAAAGCCATAAGTAGTAGTGCCGCCAACAGCACCTTCGGCTCCATTGTCAGCAGGTACAATTAAAGATACATCATCATTCTGTTTAGCCAATGAAATTGGTAAAACACCTTTTACTTTGCGTAAAGAACCGTCTAAGCCCAGTTCTCCGAGAAAAAGATATTTACTGAAATCACAAATTGGGAGTTGTTCGGTGACACCCAAAATAGCTATGGCAATGGCTAAATCAAAAATAGGACCTTCTTTTTTTAGATTGGCTGGCGCCAAATTAACAACGATACGACGTGGTGGAAAATCAAAACCAGCATTTTTCAATGCGGTACGAACTCGTTCTTTACTTTCTTTGACTGCTGTATCGGGCAAACCGACAATATCCCAAGACGGGACGCCGCCCGCTGCATCTACTTCTATTTGAATGGCATGGACAGTTAAACCAGCTAAGGTACAGCTGTTTATTTGAGCAAGCATAACAAAAACCTCCAATATTTACCAAATAATCACCTATAAATTAACATATATTGGAAGATATTGCAAGATGGAAAATAATTTTTACTTTTTGGGGAGAATATGCTAAAATAAAACGATATTGCTATCAATAAAAAGCAGAAATGCAAGGAGGATTTATT
>JAFXJE010000162.1 GCA_017532485.1 Peptococcaceae bacterium
AATGCCTTTGACACGTATTGATATCGAAAAATTTAATAAGGTGTTGATTGTGTTTAACCGCAATTCTGGCAAGCAGCTCTTTGCCAGTATGTTTTCCAGAGTCAACGAGGTTTATAAACGTTTAAAGGATATTCTTGGTGCTAAACGTACTGAGATTTATGATATTAAAAGCTTTTCTGATTTGGACAATATTGCTGAACGCGTTGAAGCTGAAAAGATTGATTGGGTTATCATTGCGGGCGGTGATGGAACCATTCGTGCACTTATTGAGAAGCTTGCTAATAGAAATTATCTTCCTTATGTAAGCGTGTTCCCTGCTGGAACTGTTAACTTGGTGGCGAAAGAACTGTTGATGACTACGGATCCTGCTAAATGGGTGAAGCGTGTTGCCAAAGGAATTGTGGCTCCGGTTTATTTGGGGCGCACGAATGGACACGCCTTTTTGACGGTAACTGGTATTGGATTTGATTCTTTGGTGGTGAATAACGTGACAGAAGAATCAAAGAAGCTGCTTAATAAAATGGCGTACGTTGTTCAAGGTGCAGAGCTGATGCGTAAAGAACTTGCGTTTAGTAATTGGCGCTATAAATTTGAAGTGCGTTTTGACGATGAAGAAGAGTGGCACGATGCTTCCTCTGTTATCGTAGGCAAGAGCAGATATTACGCAGGGCGTTATTCTTTGTTCGATGGTGCGTCTTTAGCCAGCCCCGTACTGCACGTTGCACTTTTTAGTGGTAATACTCGTAATGACTTCATGCGTTATGCTGCCTGCATTGCTATGGAAGCGTTGCATTTGGAAAAAAGTATTGTTTTGAAAACTGCTAAAAAGCTGGAGATTCGTTGTAACGTAGAAGACTTTGCTGCAGAACTTGATGGAGATGCTATTACGACAGCTCCCTTAAAAATTGAGATTGAAGAAACACCAATTAAATTCTTGGCTTAAAAATTAATCCACCTTGTGTCAGAGCAAGGTGGATTTTTTATGTGTGAAGGATTATAATTAACATATGTTTTGAGGGGTGAGTTTCATGTTAGGAACAATAGTAAATGTCGGCTGCATTTTAAGTGGGTCGATAATCGGTAGTTTCGTAAGTAAAGGAATAAATGAGAAATATAAAACGGCTCTCTTTGATGCGTTAGGCTTGGCTACCATTGGTTTAGGAGCCAATGCTTTCGTAAGCAATATGCCTAAAAGTGAGTACCCTGTTCTTTTTATCGCTAGTCTTGCCATTGGTACGGTGCTTGGTACTTGGCTGGATTTGAACGGAAAATTTCAAGGCCTATTGCAAAAGGCAAAGGGCGGTTCCAAATTGGCAGAAGGGCTCTCTACTGCAATCCTACTTTTCTGTATTGGAACCTTGTCAATACTCGGACCAATCGAAAGCAGGCTGAATGGTAACAATACTTATCTTTTTACTAATGCGACTTTGGATTTTGTTTCTTCCATTATCTTATCATCTGCTTATGGAATCGGGATTGCTATTGCGGCGCTGGTGCTTTTTTGCTGGCAGGGAAGCATCTATGCTTTCGCAGGTTTTATTGCACCCTATATGACGCCCCAGCTTATGGCAGAGATTTCCATTTTGGGTGGCGTGTTCCTGATGAGTTCAGGCTTTGGGATTTTGCAGATTCGTGATTGCAAAACTTTGAATATGTTGCCTGCACTTCTCGTTCCGCCAGTGTTCTTTGTAATATTGAAGTTAGTTCTCTAAAGCGTTATTTTCGTTACAATTTTGATTAGTGTTTTGTCTAAAGATAAAAGTGATTTTGACAATTCTACTGGTCGTGTTATAATAAACCACAAAAATTCTTGGAGGTAGTATTATGAGTCAATCCTATAGCTTATTCTTACCCAGCTATACAATCGGTCCTGATTGCTATAAAGAAATTCCTGCCATCGTAAAACGCTATGGCAAAAAAATCGTTTTAGTTGGTGGTAAGACTGCTCTTTCCGTAGCAACTGAACCTATTAAAGAAGGTATCGCTCGCAGTGATTTGGAAATTATTGGTAGCGAATGGTTTGGTGGCGACGCAACCTACGAAAATGTTGATATGCTGATGGCAAAAGAAAGCGTACAAGAAGCTGATATGATTTTTGGTGTTGGTGGCGGTCGTGCAGCTGAC
>JAFXJE010000163.1 GCA_017532485.1 Peptococcaceae bacterium
CAAACCAGTGCAGGCTGCAGTTAAATCAAAGCACTTAAGAATAGAAGTACCTTGAGTGCCTTGATAGGTGCTATTGATACCGGCAATATTGTCAGCAACAATTCTGCCCATGCGATTAGCAGGACCTGCTAGTGGGATATAAGTGGTTTGACCACTGACAAAATGTTGCACTGCTACAGCATCCCCTAAAGCATAAATATCTTTGGCACTTGTTTCCAAATGTTCATTGACAGCGATACAGCCATTGCCAGCTAGTTTAAGGCCTGCTTCTTGAGCAAGTTTATTTTCTGGGCGTACACCTACAGAAAGTAAAACGAAGTCAGTGTCTAAAGAGCCTTTATCAGTAACAACTGTTATTTTATCAGCACTTTCCTCCAAGGAAAGCACTTTTTCTTGGAGACGAAGTTGGACACCTTTGCTGCGAAGATGCTGCTGCAAAAAGCTTGCCATGTCGCCATCAAATGCATTGATGATGTGGTCAGCCAATTCGATAATTGTAACATCAACACCGGCTTTGTGTAAATTTTCTACCATTTCGATACCGATGTAGCCGCCACCAATAACTACGGCAGATTTGACCTGCTGTTGTTGTAAGGCATCCTTGATTTTTAAGGTGTCATTAATGGTGCGCAAAGTAAAGATGCGTTTGCTGTCGCTTGGCACGAAGCCAGGAATGATAGGCTCTGCACCAGGCGAAAGTACCAAACGGTCATAAGATTCTTGATAATCTTCACCAGTGCGTAAATTGTGGACGGTGACAGTTTTGTTATTTGGGTCGATGGAAGTGACTTCGGAAAGTATGCGTACCTCTACTTGAAAACGAGCATCAAAGCTTTCCGGTGTCTGTAATAAAAGATGTTCTTTTTTAGTGATAACATTGCCGATATAATAAGGCAAGCCACAGTTAGCAAAGGAAACATATTCACCACGTTCAAAAATAATAATTTCTCCATGTTCATCCAAACGGCGAAGACGAGCAGCAGTAGAAGCTCCGCCAGCTACGCCACCAACAATAACAGTTTTCATAAAATCCCTCCGTAAATTAAGCTAGTATAATTGTATTGTAAGCAATGAAATTTGAATTTGCAATTCATCTTTGCAAAATATCTGTGGAAAAATCTTGCTAAGAAAAGGACAAAAGGAAAAAGATGTGTTATACTGAATAGTAGCGTTTATTGATACGAAATAAAGAAAGGTTAAGGGGGATTTATTATGCCATTAGTAACAACAACAGAGATGTTTAAGAAAGCTTATGAAGGTGGCTATGCAGTAGGTGCTTTTAATGTTAACAATATGGAAATTGTGCAAGGTATTACTGAAGCTGCCGGTGAATTGCGTTCTCCATTGATTTTACAAGTTTCTGCTGGGGCTAGAAAATATGCAAATCATAATTATTTAATGAAGCTTGTAGAAGCAGCTATTTTGGAACAAGATATTCCTATTGCATTACATCTAGATCATGGTGCAGATTTTGAAATTTGTAAGGCGTGTATTGATGGTGGCTTTACCTCTGTTATGATTGATGGCTCACATCATTCTTTTGAGGATAATATTGCGTTAACTAAAAAAGTGGTTGAATATGCTCATGCCAAGGGCGTAGTTGTAGAAGGCGAATTAGGTCAGTTAGCAGGCATTGAAGATGATGTCAAAGTTAGTGCGGAAGATGCAAAATACACTAGACCGGAAGAAGTAGAAGAATTTGTTAGCAGAACAGGCGTAGACTCTTTGGCGATTGCTATTGGCACAAGTCATGGTGCGTTCAAATTTAAACCTGGTCAAAAACCAATGTTGAGATTTGATATTTTAGAGGAAATCTCCAGAAGATTACCAGGTTTCCCTATTGTATTACATGGTGCATCTAGTGTTTCTCAAGAATATGTAAAAACAATTCAGGCTAATGGTGGTAATTTAGCTGATGCTATCGGTATTCCAGAAGAAATGTTGAGACAGGCGGCTCAAGGTGCTGTTTGTAAAATAAATATTGACTCCGACTTGCGTTTAGCTATGACTGCTGGTGTGCGTGAAGTGCTGTACAACAATCCTGCAGCTTTTGACCCAAGAGAATACTTAAAAGTTGGTCGTGCAAATGTAAAGGCTTTAGTAGCACATAAAATCCAAAATGTTTTGGGTTCTGACCATAAAGCATAGGAAAAATTAGAAAATATACAGTCATGAAATAGGTGACAGGAGGAAAATAGCGTGGATAGAAATTTAGTGATGGAATTTGCGCGCGTAACTGAAGCGGCAGCAATTAATTGTGCACATTGGATTGGCAAAGGCGAAAAAAACTTGGCTGATGGTGCAGCAGTAGAAGCTATGCGAAAAATGTTTGATACAGTAGCTATTAACGGTACTGTAGTAATTGGGGAAGGGGAAATGGATGAAGCCCCAATGCTTTATATCGGCGAAAAAGTAGGCTGTGGTGGACCTGCTGTAGATATCGCTGTAGACCCACTGGAAGGGACTAATCTTACTGCCAAAAATATGAATGGTGCTATTGCAGTTATGGCAGTAGCTGAAGCTGGTGGGTTGTTGCATGCACCAGATATGTATATGGATAAAATCGTTGTTGGTCCAAAAGCTAAAGGTGCAATTGACTTAAACAAATCTCCAAAAGAAAATATGATTAATGTAGCGAAAGCTTTAGGAAAAGATACTTCCGAAATGACAATTGTTTTATTGGATAGAGAAAGACATAAACATATTGTTGAAGCAGCACGTTCTTTATGTGTACGTTGTAAATTTATTACTGATGGTGATGTATCACCAGTAATTGCGACTAGCTTTGGAACAGAAGGTATTGATATGATGATGGGCATTGGTGGTGCGCCGGAAGGTGTTATTGCAGCTGCTGCTATTAAATGTATGGGTGGCGATATGCAAGGACGTTTAGTGCCTGAAAATGAAGAAGAAGTGAAGCGTGTGCATGATATGGGCATTGAAGATATTAATAAAGTTTTGATGCTTGAGGATTTGGTGCCTGCTGAAGATCCTATTTTTGTAGCAACTGGTGTTACTAACGGTGATATGCTGCGTGGTATTCGTTTTACAGAGAAACATGCTATTACTCATACCGTTATTATGCGTGGTTTAACAGGTACAGTTAGATTTGTTGAAGCATATCATGATTATGAACGTAAACCAAAATATATTAAAATAAAATAATACCAAAAGGTGGGATGAAGTTGCCTAAGCAACAGGAAGATATCGAAAACAAAACGATGGCAGAATTGTACCAGATTGCCAGAGATTTGGAGCTGTCAGGATATTCGCGCTTGAGAAAAAGTGAATTGATTTTTGAAATTCGGAAAGCTCAAATAATGAAAGACAACGACCCCGAAGGTGTA
>JAFXJE010000164.1 GCA_017532485.1 Peptococcaceae bacterium
CCAGATAGTCAAATTACTCGTGAACAAATGGCTGCGATTATGTGCAACTATGCTGAACATAAAGGTTATGATATCTCTGTAGGAGAAAATACCAATATTCTTTCCTATGATGATTTTAGCAATATTTCCGAATATGCAATAACCTCTATGCAATATGCCGCTGGCAGTGGTTTATTCAAAGGAAGAACCCCTTCTACTATTAACCCACAAGATACTGCTACAAGAGCAGAAACAGCAGCAATCCTGCACAGATTTGTTGAAAATAATAGATAGGTTAAAAGTCAGCAGTCACACTAAAATATTGGTGTGACTGCTATTTTTTAGTTTTGAAAATAGATTATCTTGGGTATATAATAAACATAATGATAAATAAACTCATTCCGAGGATAGATAAGGAGGGGACAATAATGGATGTAGTTTTATTATCAAGGTTGCAATTTGGTTTAACAACAATTTATCATTTCTTTTTCGTACCGTTAACCATTGGTTTAACCTTAATGGTCGCAATTATGGAAACAATGTATGTGAAGAAAAAGGATGAGCATTATCAGCAAATGGCTAAGTTTTGGGGCAAACTTTTGCTGATTAATTTTGCAATGGGGGTAGTGACTGGTATTGTACAGGAGTTTCAGTTTGGGATGAACTGGTCAACTTATTCACGCTTTGTCGGGGATATTTTTGGTGCTCCACTGGCTATCGAGGCCTTATTTGCATTTTTCTTAGAGTCTACTTTTTTGGGAATTTGGATTTTTGGCTGGGAAAAATTGAAGCCAGCTCTCCACGCAGCTTGTATGTGGATTGTTGCTCTTGCCTCTTGCGTATCAGCATTTTGGATTTTATTAGCCAACTCTTTTATGCAAAATCCTGTAGGTTATGTAATTAATAATGGCAGAGCTGAAATGGATAGTTTTTTGGCTTTATTGACAAATCCTCATTTACAGCTGCAATATCCTCATGTTATTGCTGGTGGCTGGGCAACAGCAGGATTTTTTGTCTTGGGGATTAGTGCGATTAATTTGCTCAAAGGTCACAACAACGCATTTTTTCAGAAATCTCTGAAATTTGCCACTGTTTTTGCGTTAATCGGTGCTTTAGTATCGGCTGGTGTCGGTCATGCTCAAGGTCAGCATTTAATCTATGAACAACCAATGAAAATGGCTGCTGCAGAAGCGTTGTGGGAAACAGAAGATCCAGCAGGTTTAGCTTTGGTGGCAAGTATTGATGAAGAACAAGGTAAGAATAATTTTGAAATTGTTATACCTAAATTATTAAGCTTTATGGTTTACAATTCTTTTGACGGTGAAGTAAGAGGTATTCATGAATTGCAAGCAGAAATGGAAGCAAAATACGGGGCAGGAGATTATGTGCCACCAGTAGCTGTTTGTTTCTGGAGCTTCCGCGTTATGGTCGGAGCAGGTGGTTTAATGATCGGCTTAGCTTTGCTGGCAATCTTCTTAACTCGCAAAGGAAAGGAAGTACAGTGCAAATACAGCTTGACCGCTATGGGTTTGGGTATTGCTTTACCTTATTTGGCGAACAGTGGTGGCTGGATTTTAGCAGAAATGGGTCGTCAGCCTTGGATTGTCTATGGTTTGCAGACGGTATCTGAGGGTGTAAGTGTGGCTGTATCTTCCACAGAAGTATTGATTTCTTTAGTTGGCTTTGCCTTAATCTATACAATTTTAGCTGTAGTAGATGTTTATTTATTGGCTAAATTTGGTGTGCGCAATGTGAAAACTGGGGCAGAGGAGGTGTAAGCTATGGAACTGAATGTCTTATGGTTTATTTTAATTGGGGTTTTATTTGCTGGATTTTTCATCTTGGAAGGTTTTGACTACGGTGTAGGAATTATGCTTCCTTTTGTCAGCAAAACAGATGAAGAACGGCGTGTAGTCTTAAACACTATTGGTCCTTTCTGGGATGGTAACGAGGTTTGGTTGTTGACAGCTGGTGGTGCTATTTTTGCAGCTTTTCCAAACTGGTATGCTACTTTATTCAGTGGTTTTTATTTAGCACTATTTTTGATTTTGCTGGCTTTAATTGTTCGTGGTGTAGCTATTGATTTTCGCAGTAAGGTGGATAATCTTACTTGGCGAAAAACATGGGATATCTTGTTCTTTATCGGCTCTTTACTGCCAGCCTTATTGTTTGGGGTAGCCGTCAGCAATTTCTTGACGGGCGTACCGATTGATGCCAATATGGAATTTGTCGGCAATCTTTTCACTTTGCTTACACCATTTACTTTGTTAGGTGGTCTAGTGTTTGTCTTAGTATTTGCTTTTCATGGCTGTCTGTTTTTAAGCTTGAAAAGTGGTGTAGCTGAAATTAATGCCAGAGTAAAAGCTTATACTTCTAAAATAGGTCTGGTAATGTTAGTGGCAGTAGTAGCGTGGGTTGTTTATGCTGCGTTGATTACTGGTTTATTAAGTTCTGTTTTAGCTATAGGAGCAACTGTGCTGGCAGCGTTATGTTTAATCGGGGCATTAGTTTTGCAAGCCAAAAATAAAAATGGTCTTGCTTTCGCAGCTTCGGTTACAGCTATTTTGGCAGTAACGGTCATGGTTTTTGGTACTATGTTCCCAAATGTTTTAATTTCTACTTTAAATCCTGTTTGGAGCTTAACAATTTATAATGCTTGCTCTAGTCCGTATACTTTGAAAATTATGACTATTGTAGCAGTAACCTTAGTGCCAATTGTACTCCTTTACCAAGGTTGGAGTTTTTGGATGTTCCGTAAACGGGTAACGAAGAATGATTTACACTATTAATTTTAAGAAAAACGAGGCTAGGACAACTGTTCCAGCCTCGTTACTGTACATAGAGGAAAAATGAGAGGCGAAAGGAGGGTGCAGATGAGATTTAACAGTAAAGAAAAAATATATTTATTAGGCATAGTCTGCTTCGGTATTTTAGAGGCATTATTTATTGTGGGACAAATGTATAGTATCAGTTTAATTGCGACAGCAGTTTTTATCCAGCAAGTGTCGGTAGCTGCTTTGGGAAAAAGCTTTGTGCAGTTGTTCTTTTTGATGACAGCAGTAGTATTATCGGGAAGCATGGGTAGAAGTTTAGCAAATAAACTGGCTTTTGCTGTTAAAGATAATACAGCAGGCTTATTGCTGGAAAAAATGGATAGATTGGGTGGTGCGTACGGCAGTGGTGTAGACAGCAGTAAGAGTTTGCTCTTCTTGACCGAAGGCCTTGAACGTTTGGAGATTTTCTTTGCTCAATTCTTACCACAAGTCATAAAAACAGCGTGTATTCCTATCTTATTTCTCTGTTTCGTATTTCCAATAGATTGGGTTAGTGGTTTGCTTTTATTGGTAACTATTCCGATTATCATTATTTTTATGATGTTGATTGGCAGTTTCAGCAAAAGAGCTGCAGAAAAACAATGGCAAGTATTGCAAACAATCAGTGGTTTTCTGCATGATGCTATGGTCTATTTACCTTGGTTAAAAATTTGGGGACAAGGGGAAAGCAGCAGCCAAAAGGTGGAAAAAATGGCTGATGATTTTCGCCTGCATACTTTAAAAGTTATGCAAATAGCCTTTTTATCGGCGTTCGTTTTGGAATTGTTTACAATGCTGGGAGTAGCTTTAGTAGCAGTAACCTTGGGAGTACGTTTGGTAGAAGGTATGGTAGAATTTCCACTAGCACTTTTTGTGATTTTGCTGGCACCTGAATTTTATGTACCTTTACGCAATTTGGGCAGTAAATATCACGATAGCATTAATGCTGTCGCTTCCTTGCGTGATATAGTAGAATTTTTAAATCAAGACGAGCCACAAAGAGGAAGTAAGGAAATGCTCTTATCTGCAGCACCGAATATTTCGCTAGACAAGGTAAATTATAGTTATTTGCGTAGTGGTTTTACTTTGCAAAATATAAATTTGAAATTACCAGCAGCCCAAACAACAGTTATTTTCGGGCAGAGTGGCTGTGGAAAATCTACTTTGTTAGCTTTAGCTGGGGGGATGCGACTGGCAGACAGTGGAAGTGTCAAGTGGAATGAACATGAGGTAAAAGACTTGTCATTGGCAACGGTACGCAGCCAAGTAGGCTATCTAGGACAAGATGTATATATTTTTTCTGCGTCGGTCTATGAAAACATTTGCTTGGGCGATGCAGCGATTAGTAAGGAACAGGTACATCAGGCTTGTATTGCTGTCGGCTTTGCTAAAATAATAGAAGAATGGCCAGAAGGTTATGAGACATTATTGGGCGAAAACGGAAGAGCTTTATCAGGTGGTCAAAAGCGAATGATAGGAATAGTCCGTATTTTAGTTCGTGACCGTAAATTTGTCATTTGTGATGAGCCTTTGGCAGGCTTGGATTATGCCAACGAAAAAATAGTCACCAAAGCTTTGAAAAATTTATTTGTGGGCAGAACAGTTCTTGTGGTCAGCCATCGGGAAGAAATTATCCATTTAGCTGACAAAGTCTATTTTATGGAAAATGGTATTTTACAGGCAAAAATGTAATATGAGCAGAGGTGAGTTGTAGTGGGAATAAAACAGTTGTTAAAATTAATCAAGCAATATAAGGGTGTAGTGTGCGCAGCAGCTGTTTTAGGAAGCTGCACGATACTTTGCAGTGTCGGATTGTTGGGTGCTTCTGCTGTACTTATTTCTAAAGCTGCTATCGTACCAGCAATGTTGGAATTGATGACATTAGTTGCTCTAGTGAGATTTTTTGGTCTTTTTCGTGCTGTTTTTCGTTATGGGGAGAGGTTAGTGACCCATGATGTAACCTTGAAAGTATTGAAAGATTTACGGAGTTGGTATTATCGCAGATTATTGCCTTTATTGCCTGGAGCCGTAGGTAATAAAGGGGCAAAATTATTTAAGCAGATAATCAATGATATAGAAGTATTGCAATTTTTTTATTTGCGAGTAGTGGCAGCTCCTTTTGTAAGTGGCTTGGTACTTATGGTTATGAGCTTTGTCCTCTATCTTTTTGTGCCAGAAGCAGCAGGCATATTGCTAAGTGCCTTTGTTTTGGAAGGAATAATTTTTCCATTAGTTATAAGTAAAAGGCAACGCAAATATATTCACGCTGAACAACAGGCACAAGAAAATTTTTACCGTCAAGCCAATGATTTTTTATTAGGCTTTGATGCTATTTGGTTTACAGCAAAAGATAAAGTTGAACA
>JAFXJE010000165.1 GCA_017532485.1 Peptococcaceae bacterium
AAAATAGGCTCACTAACACGATAAACTAAAGCATTACCAGTCGCTTCGCTAGGTCTTTTGCCATATAAAAACCAAGAAACAGCTGTAAAACACAAAGTTAAACCTAAGTAAATCAAGATTTTACTAAAGCCCAGACCTTTGATGCTTTCGTAAGCGTACCACCAATCACCGGGTGTAGATGAATAATAAATATTCATATTGCTCGCAAAATCTACCAAAGCACAAAGCGGTGAAAAGTAAAAACTTAAATCAAACCAATGCTGACTGCTTACAAAAGTATCTAAAAATACATCACAAAGCAATTGGATAGCCAGCACTAAAACAGGTACACAAAAATGTAATACTGCAGTCATGCAAATATGCGTTAATACTGTACCAGTTAGCTGACCCGCTAAAATTGTCAAACTATAACTGAATACCGCAAATAGCATAATTCGCCCAAGATGGACACCTACTGCCGATAAGGAAACTGCCGTACCGCCTCCTTGCATAAAGGCTAAAATCAGCATAACTACTGTCATCAGCAGCATCGGAATAAAGTTAATCAACAAGCCGATAACATATTGGTTCCAAAATAATTTTTGGCGTTGCAGCGGCTGACTGTGGTAGAAATTGACTTGATTTTTATGCTGTAAATAAGCAAACAAAACAATCGCTGTCAAAATCGCAAAACCACTTGCCAAAAGATAATAGCTTAAAAAACCTTCTGCCGCAAACCAACGAGCAGTCTGCTCCAATAACTCTGCCTGCCGGATGCTCTCATCTAGAATATAGTTAACATTATTTTGCATCAGCATTACCTGAATAACAGGTCCTGCAAAGAAATAAGCAATACCACAAATCAGCATTAGCCACCAATAGGATTTCAAACTTTGCAGAAAATAGCGTTGCATATTAGTAGATAAGTTGTTGGATGTCATAACCTAACGCCTCCATTTCTGTAATAAAGATTTCTTCCAAAGTTAATGGCAATAATTCCATATATAATGGCTGCATTGCTTTGATAAATTCTTCTGTTTTTTGGCTTTCACCACGAATAACCAAAGTAGACAAACTGCCGCGCTGCTCATGATTAACCACATCCAAAGCAGTAAAATCTTCTTTGGTTTTTGCTGTCGCAAAAGCACATTGTACTTTATGAATATTCAAGCGCAAATCATCCATTTCGCGTTCAAAGACAATACCACCTTGATGCAATAAACCGATATGGTCGCAGATATCTTCCAATTCGCGTAAATTATGCGAAGCAATAATTGGTGTCATCTGATAATCCAAGACCGCATCTGCTAAAATTCTTTTTACCGCTTGCCGCATAACCGGGTCCAGACCGTCAAAAGTTTCATCGCACAAAAGATAATCAGGCTGGCAGGATAATGCTAAAATAATATGCGCTTGTTTCTGCATCCCTTTTGAAAAAGTATTTAATTTTCTTTTTGGGTCAAGTTTAAATAGTGCCACCAGTTTTTCTAACTTTTCTTGGGAAAAGCGCTGATAAACCGTCCGATAATACGCAGCCATACTCTCAATAGTAGCGTTTTGGAAAAAGAATTGGTCATCGGAAATATAAAAAATTCGCTGTTTAATTGCTTCATTTTCATATACTTTTTGACCTTCAATCGTAATGTCCCCTTGGTCAGGACGATAAATGCCTGCCAACATTCTTAATAAAGTAGATTTACCGGCACCATTACTCCCAATCAAACCAAAAATAGAACCACGC
>JAFXJE010000166.1 GCA_017532485.1 Peptococcaceae bacterium
ACAAATTTAGCAGCCCCAATTTGTGCTGTATCATTAATCAAACGACGGCTAAGCAACACTTCTGCAAAAGTAGTTGATACTGGAGTTTCACGCTTAAAACCAGTAGTGCCACTATTGGCAATATTATTACTGACTACGGTTAAATTGCGACTATCAGTTAACGCACTGGATACGGCTGTAAAATAACTTCTAAACATAGACTATTCCTCCTCGGATAAATAGCTCATTAACTTCTTTTTCATTTTTCCAAGCGCAGCTGTATGCAGCTGACATACCCTAGACGAAGAAACATCAAGAATATAAGCAATTTCCTTAATTTTTAACTCTTCATAATAATATAAAGTTAAGATTAAACGTTCTTTTTCTGGTAATTCTTCCAAATACTGACTCAATACTGCCTTCAATTCCTCGTCCTGCATCTCCTGTTCAGGCTCAGACTGTGGCTCAGGTCCCGACTCACGATAGCCTTTGGCACCATACAAGCCCTGCTCCAACAATTCTTCATAAGAAAGCAGATTAAAGGTATAAATTTCTCCCAGAATTTTTTCTACTTCTTTTACGCTTATATTCAAATGTTTTGCCATTTCCTCGTTAGTTGGCATATGCCCCAACTTAACTGCCAATTCCTCCATAGCTTCACCAAACTGTTTGCCTTCATGTTTAGCTCGTTTAGGCACCCAGTCTTGTTTGCGCACATAATCAATAATAGCACCCTTTACTCTAAGCGAAGCATAGGATTCAAACTTTGTGTTATAGCTTGGATTATACTTTTCTACAGCTTCCATCAAAGCCAAACAGCCTTGATTGAGCATATCAGAAGCTTCCGCATAATTTTCATAAGTACTACGCAAATTATAAACATAATACCGAACAATCGACATATATTCTATTGCCAGCTGATTACGCACATCAATATCACGCTTTTTCCAGTATTCCTGCCACAATTCCTGACGTATCAGCTCCGTTGTTTTGCTGTCCTGCATAGCACTCACCTTCTTTATTTATTAGCTCTAGGCGGTGTTTTTTTACTCAAACTGACATTTCCCAAGGCTTGAATTTGTACGGTATTATCAATTTCATTAAAGGAGAGAACGGCAAGATTAGGATAAAATTGCTCAGCTACTCTTTGAAAATACATCCGTACAATCGGTGATGTTAAAACCACCGGTATATTAACCGTATCTTTGATTGCATCAATTTGAGATATCAAACTATTCATCATATCTTGAATAATATTAGGGTCAAGCGATAAATAAGAAGATGTATCATTTTTATTGATGCTGCTCAAAATTATTTGCTCAATCGAAGCATCTAAGGTAATTACCTGTAAAATACCGTTTTCAGCAAATTTTCTGGTAATAGTTCTTTTCAGCTTTTGCCGAATGTACTCGGTTAAAATGTCTGTATCACGCACAGTAGGTGCATATTCGGCAATAGTTTCCAAAATGGACTCCATGTCCCTAATTGGTATAGCCTCTTTTAATAAATTGCACAACACCTTTTGTAAATTACTATGACTAATCATGTTTGGTACAACTTCCTCAACCAAACGACTATTAGTTTGTTTTACTGTCTCCAAAGTTGAATCTAAGTCTGCTCTGCTGAATAACTCGTGAGCATGAGCTTTAATCACTTCTGACAAATGAGTCAACATAACGGATAATGGGTCAATAACCGTATAACCGTAAATTTCCGCCATTTCCTTTTTATCCTCGGTAATCCATTTACTTGGAATACCATAGGCTGGCTCAATAGTATCAATCCCATCAATTTCGCGTTCAACATTACCAGGGTCTAAAGCTAAATAATAATCAACCAGCACTTCACCACGCGCTGCTTCCTCACCTTTAAATTTAATTACGTATTGGTTTGGATTGAGCTGACCGTTATCACGCAAACGCACCGACGGAATAACCATCCCCATATCTAATGCAAATTGACGTCTAAACATAACTACGCGGTCAATAAAGCTGCCGCCACTGCTTTCATCAACTAACGGAATTAAGCTGTAGCCAAATTCCATTTCAATAGGTTCCACCGGCAATAAAGAATAAATATTATCAATATTGCGATAAAAATCTGTTTCACTTACTTCTGTAGGCTCCATATCTTCTGCTACATCAGCTCCGACACCTGCTACGGCTGCTTTGCCCTGCATGGTCATTAAGCGATAACCAAAGAATAAGAAAAATGCAGCTAAAACCAGCAGCTGAATTTTTGGCATCCCCGGAATGAAGCAGAAAATCAACATAACTGCACCAGCAATAATTAAGGCTGTTGGTTGATTTAAGAATTGACCTGTTACATCCATACTTAAGCTGTCTTGCGAAGCAGCACGAGTAACAATCATACCAGTCGCAATAGAAATCAACAAGGCTGGTATCTGAGATACTAAACCGTCACCAACGGTAGCAATAGAATAAATCTGCAAGACTTCACTAAAGCTGCCGCCATCCATAACCATACCAATAATCATACCACCGACGAAGTTAATCATGGTAATGATAATCGAAGCAATCGCGTCACCTTTAACCAACTTAGTTGCCCCATCCATTGCCCCGTAAAAATCAGCTTCTCGCTGAATATTTTCACGACGTTCTCTAGCTTGTGCTTCCGTAATTACCCCAGCACTTAAATCAGCATCAATTGCCATCTGTTTACCAGGCATCGCATCCAAAGTGAAACGTGCCGCTACTTCAGCTACACGTTCTGCCCCTTTGGTAATAACCAAAAATTGGACTAAAACGATAATTATAAAGATAACAAAACCAACTACGATATTTCCCTGTAAAACGAAGGTACCAAAGGTTTCGATTACTGCCCCTGCAGAACCACCGTTACTTAAAATCCATCGTGTAGAAGATATATTCAACGATACACGCAATAATGTAGTTACCAGTAATAACGAAGGGAAGATGGAAAACTCCAAAGGTCCTTTTATATACATGGTAATCAACAAAATAATCAACGATATCGAAATATTAATCAGAAACATAAAGTCCAAGAAAAATGTTGGCAGTGGCACAATGATTAAACCAATAATCATAACGACAAAAACTGCCACAATATTATTGCTTATGAATCCTAATATTTTTTGTAAGCTCATTGCTTCCATTCCTTTATTTCAGACTATATGCCCAAGCAATTACCTCGGCAACTGCTTCATAATAAATACGAGGAATTTCCTGACCAACTTCTACCGTTGCATACAAGGCTCGGGCTAATTCAACTTTTTCGTAGGTTGGCACTTTATGTTCCTCTGCAATTTCAACAATTCGCATCGCAATCAAATCCTTACCTTTTGCGACAACCACTGGTGCTCGGTCTGACTCAGTGTATTGCAAAGCTACTGCGAAATGCGTAGGGTTTCTAACGATAACATCGGCTGCAGGAACTTTTTCCATCATCCGGCGCATAGCCATTTGCTGCTGCAACTGGCGACGTTTCCCTTTGATTTTAGGGTCACCTTCCATTTGCTTATATTCCTGCTTAACCTCATGCTTACTCATTCTTAATTTTTTATTATAATCATAACGCTGGTAGAAGTAGTCAATAACTGCAATTGCCAAGAAAGCCAAACCTACTTTCAAGACCAGCGAAATCATATTGCTGCCGGTAAACATCATTGCCCCTGCTAAAGACATATCTAAAGTGTTTGCCAAACTATCTAAAACATCACGAATAACGAAATAGATAATTACAACCATCACAATAATCTTCAGCAAGTTTTTCACCAGTGTCACCAACGAATTAACCGAAATAATTCGCTTAATGCCACTTAAAGGATTAAGCTTGGAAAATTTCGGTTTTAAAGCCTCTGGTGCAAACAAAAATTGTGTCTGCAGGAGAGTTACGGCAATATTTGCCACTAATGAAATCAACAACAAAGGCAACACAATTAATAAACATTGCAAAAAAGCATCCCTTAAAATTGCCAAGCTGTCATTTACCGTCAAATATGTAAATTGACTTCCCAGCCCAATAAAATAATAAAGGCAGCCTTTCAAGCCTTCAAACATATAGGGCATAAGAAAATATAAACCGTAAAAACAAACGAAAATAGAAATAGCTACTGTAATATCTCTGCTTTGAAAAATATTACCTTTTTTTCTTTCATCTCGTTTCTTCTTCGGGGTGGCCTCTTCTGTTTTATCTTCATCAGCCATTATGCCCACCCCCTTTTAGATAAAAAACATTGCCAAGCCAGCAGAAATATTACCAAAAAGAATATCCATCAATTTTTGAACATAATCTGCGTAATTCGGTACCATGGCAAAAATAATGAAAAAACCTATAATCAATTTCAACTGAATGTTCAAAACAAAAACATTGATTTGGGGAATAGCTTTCATCAAAATGCCTACTGCTACTTCCGTAATCAACTGAATAGAAACAACAGGTATTGCCAGCTTTACAGCCAAGGTCAATATTGCCCCGAAAAATTCGACACAATAAATTGCCAACTGACTATTTAAGACTACCTGTCCTACTGGTACTACAGCATATGATTGAATCATCAATTGAATTAAGGTCAAATGACCATCAACGGCAAAAAAACAGAGCATGAACAACAGATTGTAAATAGTCCCTACTAAAGACATGTTTACATTACTGGAAGAGTCATACATTTGAGCCATAGATAAACCCAACTGCATATCAATTAATTCACCGCCGACAGAAAAAACTGTCAATATACAGTACACCAAATAACCTAAAAAATAACCTACCAAAAGTTCCAATAACAAGGCGGTCACTGTTCCTACTACCGTTTGGTAATAAACTTGACCCACCGGAACATATTCAAAAACTAAAAAAGTTAAAATCATGACCAAACCGATACGATAAACAATCGGAATGTTATTTCTCCCCACTAACGGATTAAATAAAACCATCCCCATCATTCGCATCATCACAAAAATAACTGTATATAATTCAAATAATAATGTCTGTTCCATAAAATATCCACCCAGTTACAGGTTATATGGTACCCGTAGACATATATTCAAATATACGGAAAGTAAATTCCATTAAAGTTTCCATCATCCAACCACCACATAATAAAAGGACTATCCCAATAGCAAACAACTTCGGCACAAAGGTCATAGTCTGTTCATTTACTTGAGTAGCTGCCTGTACAATAGCAATTATCAAACCTACTACTAAACTGACTAACTACAGGCAAAGCCAGTTTAAATGTAGTCATCGCTACATCACGAAATACTACTGTTAAATCTAAACTCATGCTCATTCCCCTCTACTAGACAAAACCTCGCACCAAAGTCGTCACAATCAAGTTCCAACCATCAACCAATACAAACAACAACAATTTGAAAGGCATAGAAATCATAGCCGGTGGCAGCATCATCATCCCCATCGACATCAAAGCACTAGCTACAACCATGTCAATAATAATAAACGGCAAATAGAGCAAAAAGCCCATCAAAAATGCCTGTTTCAATTCACTAGTCATAAATGCCGGTACTATTACCGATAATCCTAAATCTTTCAAATCCTCCATGGTATAGTCAGCAGGCAAAGTTTCATTTTTCATCTGTAAAAACAAATTCAAATTATTCGGTTTAATTTGTTTCAACATAAACTCTTTCAAAGGGTCTTGAGCATTATCTATTGCTTCACTCGCAGATATTTCACCTGCTTCATAAGGAATAAAAGCTTCTTGATAAATGGTATCTAAAGTCGGCTGCATAATAAACAAAGTTAAAAACAATGCTATACCAATCAATACCTGATTAGGTGGTGACTGCTGCAGCCCCATCGAAGTTCTTAAAAATCCCAGCACAATGATAATGCGAGTAAAGCTGGTCATCATAATCAACATTGACGGCAACAGCATAATCAGGGAAAGCATAAACAGAATTTCTAAGGTATCCGTTTCGCCCCCTAAAATGCTTTCTACCAAGTCAGCCGGTGCTGCCCAAGAAATTTCAGGACTAATGAAAAAGACAGAAGCAGTTAACAATGCAATTAAAGTATATCTTGACCAAAATGTTCTGCTTCGCATATTTTTCATTCTCCTCCTTTTTTATATTTCTGCAGCATTTGTTGAAAATTCACTTCCGACTTAACTTCTTCAATGAAAATCGGCTCTGCCAGTTTATCTAATACTGTTATATTTTGCTCACTGCAACCAAGCAAATATTGCTGTTCATTAACTTGAACCAACAATATTTGCTTATTCCCACCAATTGGTGTCCGTTCTAAAACACGAATATTCTGCCCAGATTTCACTTGGTGCTGCATACTGGGCAAACGACGACATAGCCAATAGGTAAAATAAATTATCCCTAAAACTATTGCCAGTGAAACAAGCATAGTCAATATTTCTTTCAAAATAACCCCTTCTCCGGTTTATTTGCCTAAAATATCATTTACGGTTTTGATAATTCTTTCAGGTTTAAATGGTTTTACGATAAAGTCTTTCGCACCTAATTTGATTGCTTCTACTACCATTGCTTCTTGACCCATAGCAGAGCACATTACAACATTAGCAGATGGGTCACTTGCTTTGATTTCTCTTAAAGCTTGAATACCATCTTTGTTAGGCATAGTAATATCCATAATTACTAAATCAGGTCTGCTAGCTGCATATTTTTCTACAGCTTCTGCACCGTCACAAGCTTCTTCTACTTCGCCTGCACCATTTTTTACTAAAGTATCTTTAATCATCATTCTCATAAACGCAGCATCATCAACAATTAAAATTTTAGCCATTGTTATACACCTCTTAAATTATTTATTGTAATTTTAATAATTCTTCGCGCTTAGCGATTTCTGTAATTCTTACGCCGAAGTTATCACCAATAACAACTACATCACCCTTAGCGATTAATTGCCCATTGACCATAACATCTACTTGCGCCCCAGCCTGTTTATTTAATTCAACTACAGAGCCTTGGGTCAATTCCAAAATTTCTTTAATTTTCTTTGTTGTTCTCCCAATTTCTACGCTGATCCCCAATGGTACACCACGCAATAATTCCAAGTTTTCAGGCTGTTCATTTTTATAGAATACAGGCTTGTCATCAAAGCTTTGCAATTCTACCGGTCTAGCTTGACTGGTTTCCTGTGGAACAGCTTGTGGTCTGCCAATCACCCTTGGTTCCTGGTATACAGGTTCCTGATATACAGGCTGCTGCATAACCGGTTGCTGCTGGACAGGTGGAGCCTGCGTTGGAGCTGCCACAGGTGTAGGTTCAGGAGCAGGTACTGGAGCTGAATCGCCTCGCAGCAATGCTTCGATTTCTTCTTGGCTCAACACACCACCACCGGAAGAACTTCCACTCGGAGCAGGAGTTGGCTCAGGCATTGAAACCGGAGCTGGCTCTGGTTCGGCATACATAGCACCTGTATCGCCTAATAGAGTTTTCACCAATTCATCAGCCAGTTCAGAAGTCATAATACTAAAGAATTGACTATGAACTGCATCTTCAATATCTAAATTAAATTTAACTAATACTACTAGTGCATCTTCACTACCCGCATTTTTCTTTAAAGACTCCAAC
>JAFXJE010000167.1 GCA_017532485.1 Peptococcaceae bacterium
ACTGCTCAGATAACTCACTATGCCAGTAACTAGTTTGTGGGTCATGTTCCACATCTTTAAATTTGTCCAGTAATTTACTATAGGTAAATTCATAACTAAAGTACAAATAAATATCTGCCTTACCTACATCATTAGGACGCAAAACTACTTTATCGGGGTAAAACATATAAGTATAGTCGGCATCACGCCAAGCCAATTCTAAATTGCCGATCTGTAAAATGACTTTACCCCATTCTTCTACTTTAATATCTTTTAAAATACTTCTTCCTGATTGGATTTGCCCTGATTGGAAGCCGATAGAATAATCCCATTTTCCCAAAAACAACGAAAAATGTTCTAATAAAAAGCGACAAGGCAAGCTCACCTCTTCCAATAAACGGCGCTCTGTTTCTACCTTATCTTTAATTGTCTGCAAACGGCAATAATAAGGCGAACGGTCATTAAAAGACGGTAAATTTTCTGCTCTTTTCAAAATTAATTCTAAATCTTCATAAATGCTCAAAATGCTTTGGTCAACATCATTTCTTTCTTTTTGCATTTACTCAGCCCCTTTTACGCATGGCACTTTCTAATGTGTTTTTCATCAACATAGTAATAGTCATTGGACCAACACCACCAGGTACTGGTGTCAACCAACAATCTTTTCCTTCCATGCTGGCACGGTCAATATCACCTACCAGTTTGCCGTTTTCATCTCTGTTCATCCCAACATCAATAACAACGGCACCTTCTTTAATCATATCACCAGTGATAAAGTTGGCTTTGCCAATGGCTGCTACAACAATATCAGCTTGCAATAATTCTTCTTTTAAATTTTTTGTCTTAGAATGGCAAATAGTTACGGTAGCGTTTTCCTGCAATAATAAGATAGCCATTGGCTTACCTACAATGTTACTGCGACCTACTACTACTGCTTTTTTGCCAGCAATCTCTACCCCACTTTGCTTAATCAAATCAACACAGCCTTTTGGTGTGCATGGGACAAAAGCTTCGTCACCGATTAACAAAGCGCCCATGTTTTCCGGCAAAAATCCATCAACATCTTTCGCAGGGTTAATCGCATGAATAACTGCTTGCTCATCAATATGCTTAGGTACAGGTAATTGCACTAATAAACCATGAATATGCTCAGCTTTATTAAGCTTATCAATTAAAGCCAATAAATCTTCCTGAGTAGTATCTTCTGGTAAACGATATACTTCGGAATGGAAGCCAACTTCATGACAAGCTTTTTCTTTGTTGTTTACATAAACCTGAGAAGCAGAGTCCTCACCAACCAAAATTACTGCTAAACCAGGGGTAATCCCTTCAGCCTTTAATTTTTCTACCTCAGCTTTAATCTCTGTTCTTCTTTCTTCTGCTAATTTTTTGCCATCAATTAATTTTAACATGAGGCTTATCACACTCCTTTATATTTTTCTTCCTGTCCTCTTAGTATAGCATATAATAATCGCAAAAAACATCAAATTATTTTGCTTTTCACTGCATTTTCCTCTATAATGCAAGAAGATACTTTATCAATAATTGGACTTAATATCTAAATAAGGGAGTTTGTCTATTATGTGGCGCAAATTTAATAAACCATTGCTGGCCAAAGTGCGCAGAGCCAGTCGTGAATATGGGCTTATCGAGCCAGGAGATAAAATTGCCGTTGGTCTTTCTGGTGGCAAAGACAGCATGATGCTTTTATATGCACTATCCGTCCTGCAAAAAACTTTACCTATCCCCTTTACTTTGCAAGGTATCGCTTTAGATGTCGGCTGGGAAAATGATTTTGCAGTTGTCGGTGCTTATTGCGAGAAATTGGACGTACCTTTTCATTTAGAAAAGACTAATATCGGCAGAGTAGTTTACGAAGAACGCAAGGAAAAAAATCCTTGCTCCTTATGTGCTAATATGCGACGGGGAGCTCTTAATAATATTGCTAAAAGCTATGATTGTAATAAACTAGCACTAGGGCATCATCTTGATGATGCTTTGGAAACCTTTTTAATGAGCCTCTGTTTTGAAGGCAGAATGCACACCTTTTCCCCACGTTCTTATCTAAGTCGCGCTGATATTACGGTTATTCGCCCTTTAATCTATGTTTATGAGAAAGATATTATAGATATTGCCAAAAAAATCGAATTACCTGTCATAGCTAACAATTGTCCTGCAGATGGCTTGACTAAACGCGAAACCATGAAAGAACAACTGGTACAATTTGAAAATATTACACCTTTAGCTAAAGAACGAATGTTATCAGCTATCACAACTACTCTCTGGGCACCACTTATGCTGCCCGAAGAAGAACAGGGATTTTTTGAAAAAACAATAAAAAAAACGCGACAATAGTCGCGTTTTTTTATTGAAATTACATACCTTTTTTGTCTTTGCTTAACCGAAGTAACGGATACCTGCTTCAAAAATTCTTTGGTCTTTATGACCGTAAATATTTTTCGCAATATTTGTACCGGTACGTTCACTATGACCCATTTTACCAAAGACACGACCGTCTGGGCTCAAGATACCTTCTACTGCCATTACGGAACCATTTGGATTATGAGCAATATCCATAGATGGTCTGCCTGCTTCATCAACATATTGAGTAGCAATTTGACCATTAGCAATTAATTGTGCTAATAATTTTTCTTCGCAAACAAAACGACCTTCACCATGAGAAATTGGAATTGTATGCAAATCGCCTACTTCTGCTAAAGATAACCATGGAGAATTTACGGAAGCAATTCTAGTAGTTACATAGCGAGATTGATGGCGACCGATATTATTAAAGGTCAAGGTAGGACAATCAGCTGTTGCTGTCACAATCTTACCGTAAGGAACTAAGCCTAATTTAATCAAGGCTTGGAAACCATTACAAATACCTAAAATCAAACCGTCATTTTTGTATAACAATTGGTCAATGCGTTCTGCTAAGATTGGGTTACGCATGAAAGCTGCGATATATTTACCAGAACCTTCAGGCTCATCCCCAAAGGAGAAACCACCTGGGAAAATCATCATCTGAGCATCAGACATAGCTTTTTCTAAACGGCTGACAGAGTCATTCAGCATAGTGGAAGTTAAGTTGGTAATTACTACTACTTCAGCTTGACCACCAGAGCGTTCTACTAAACGAGCTGTATCGTATTCACAGTTGGTACCTGGGAAGACTGGAATAACTACTTTTGGTTTTGCAACTTTTACTGCTGGTTTGTAAACAGGACGGTTAGCATAGCTTACTGCTTCTGCTGTACCTTTATCAGCAGTTAAGGTTGGGAAGATATCTTCTAAAACATTTTCCCAAATCGCTCTTAATTCTTCGATAGTTAATTTATCTTCACCGAAAATCAAGACAGGCTCTTCGAGAGTTTGACCGATTAAAATACCACCTGTTAATTCTTCTGTAGCTTCTACTAAGATACCACCGTAGTTTTTGTCAAATAAGGCTGGATAATATACGCTGTCCAAAGCTTGGAAACCAATCAGATTACCTACGCTCATTTTGAATAAACCTTCGGCAGCACCACCTTTACCTAAAGCCCAAGCAGCAGCAACTTTGCCTTCTTCGGTTGCTTGGTGGACGATTTTCCACATATCTTTGATAGCTTCAAGTTTTGGTAAACCGTTTTTATCATAAGGAGCTGCAAACAAATATACTTTGTGATTAGCTTCTTTAAATTCAGGAGATAATACTTTAGCTGCATCCATAGTACCTGCAGCAAAGGATACTAAAGTTGGTGGAACATCCAAATCCATAAAGGAGCCGGACATAGAGTCTTTACCACCAATAGCTGCAACACCGTAAGCCATTTGAGCTTTGAAAGCACCTAATAAGGAGGCTACAGGCATTGCCCAGCGTTTTGGGTCACCTTTCAAGTTAGGGAAATATTCTTGGAAAGTTAAATAGCAATCTTCTGGATTACCACCAGCTGCAGTAATTCTTGCCAAGGACTCTGTTACAGCACACATAGCACCTAAATATTGATTATCGCTTGCCACCTCAGGGTCAAAACCATAAGAGAAGACAGAAGCTGTTTTACTTTCACCTTTTAAGACAGGAATTTTTGCTGCCATTACTTGAGTAGGTGTTAATTGTGTTTTACCACCATAAGGCATCAGAACACTGCCAGCACCGATACTACCGTCAAAACGTTCACCCATACCACGTTTGGAGCAAACATTTAAGTCACCTACTAATTGGCGATAAGCTGTTGGTAAATCAAATTCTTCCGGCATTTCTTTTTCTTGATGTGCAAAAGCTGCTACATCAACAGTGATTTTTTTGGTATCGCCAGCAGAATCTAAGAATTTACGACTTAAGTTAACGATAGTTTTACCTTGATGCTCGATAACTAAGCGTGGTTCTTCGGTTACTTTAGCTACTACAGTAGCTTCTAAGTTTTCAGCAGTTGCCGCAGCAATAAATTTGTCCAAATTTTCTGGAGCTAAAACAACAGCCATTCTTTCTTGAGATTCGGAAATAGCCAATTCTGTAGAAGATAAGCCTTCATATTTCTTTGGTACATTATCTAAAGTGATGTGCAAACCATCAGCCAATTCACCGATAGCTACGGAAACACCACCAGCACCGAAGTCATTGCAGCGTTTAATCAAGGAGCTGATTTCACCTTTACGGAACAAACGCTGAATTTTGCGTTCTTCTACCGGATTACCTTTTTGTACTTCTGCACCACAAGTAGCTAAAGAATCTTCGGTATGGCTCTTAGAAGAACCAGTTGCCCCGCCGCAACCGTCACGACCTGTACGGCCGCCTAATAAAACAATCACATCATCTGGAGCAGGAACTTCACGCACAACATTTTC
The DNA here is from genome assembly GCA_017532485.1 of Peptococcaceae bacterium. GTDB lineage: Bacteria > Bacillota > Peptococcia > Peptococcales > Peptococcaceae > RGIG6463. The sequence continues at coordinate 4,807 of JAFXJE010000167.1, forward strand.
GATTGGAGCTGCACCTAAAACAGCACCGATTTCCATGCGTTTAGCTGCATAACCAGGATGATATAATTCATCTACTAAACCTGTAGCCAAACCAATTTGGTTACCATAAGAAGCATAACCTTGAGCTGCTGTAGTAGTGATTTGGCGTTGTGGTAATTTACCTTGCATAGTTTCTTCCAATGGTGTGCGTGGGTCAGCTGCCCCTGTAACACGCATTGCTTGGTAAACATAAGAACGACCGGAAAGTGGGTCACGAATAGCACCACCTAAGCAAGTCGCTGCACCACCAAATGGCTCAATTTCTGTCGGATGGTTATGAGTTTCATTTTTGAACATGAACAACCATTTTTCTGTGCCTTGGTCTGTTTCTACATCTACTTTAACGCTGCAAGCATTGATTTCTTCGCTTTCGTCAAGATTTTTCATTACGCCGCGTTTCTTCAATACTTTAGCTGCGATAGTACCCATATCCATCATAGTTACAGGACGAGTTTGAGCTTTTTCTGCATAAACTTCTTCACGAGCAGCTAGATATTCGTCATAAGCAGCTTTTACATGAACATCAGCGATATCAATATCAGTAATTTGAGTCATGAATGTGGTATGACGGCAGTGGTCAGACCAATAAGTATCAATCATTTTCAATTCAGTAATAGTTGGTTCACGATGTTCTTCATCACGGAAATAAGTTTGCATAAAACGCAAATCGCCAATATCCATAGCTAAACCATAAGTTTGGCGTACTTCTGCCAATTTTGCTTCATCAGCAGCCATAAAACCGTCCAATGAGAATACTTCTTCTGGTTCAGCACTTACTTCATCTAAAGATTCAGGCTTAGCTAATAATGCTTCTCTGTTTTCTACAGGGTTGATTAAGTAAGCCTTCATTTTTTCTAAATCTGCTTCAGCAATTTCGCCTAAGAAAGCATAAACTTTTGCTGTTTTTACGACAGGTTTTTCACCTTTAGTAAAAATTTGCATACACTGAGCAGCAGAGTCTGCTCTTTGGTCATATTGACCCGGTAATGCTTCTACTGCCAATAATTGATGAGGACCTTCAATTACAGGCATATTTTCATTATATAAGTAGTCGCATTGTGGTTCTGCTACGATTAAGTTGCCAGCAGCTTCGCAATCGCTTTCAGCAATGCCTGCTACATCATAGCGATTGAAAATGCGAACACCTGTTAAGCCTTTTACAGATAAATAACCCTGTAAAGTATTGCATAAGCCTTTGGCTTCTACATCAAAACCAGGTCTTTTTTCTGCAAAAAAGCGATAAATAGTTTGGGTCATGGATTTCTCCTCCTACATTAATGCTTTTTTCCCAATATCAGTACGATATTGCATATTGGCAAAACTAATTTCTTTCACGCCTTCATATGCTTTTTCAATAGCTGCAGCGATATTTTCACCTAAAGCACTGACAGCTAAGACGCGACCACCGTTAGTAACGATTTTGCCGTCACTTTCTTTAGTGCCAGCATGGAAAACAATTGTACCTTTTGCTGCTGCTTCCTCTATGCCAGTAATCACTTGACCTTTTTCGGAAGTTTCAGGATAACCACCAGAAGCCATTACTACAGTAACTGCCGCTTCTTCTTTCCAAACGATATCCATTTCAGCCAATCTGCCTTCTACTACTGCCAGCATAATATCTACTAAATCTGTTTCTAAACGAGGCAGCACTGCTTGAGTTTCAGGGTCACCGAAACGCGCATTAAATTCCAATACCTTTGGACCTGTTGGAGTCAACATCAAGCCAGCATAAAGAATACCAGAGAAGCTGCGATTTTCTTCATTCATAGCAGCAATAGTAGCTTCCAAGACCTGAGGCACTACAATTGCGTTAACTTCTTCTGTATAAATAGGTGCTGGGGAATATGCACCCATACCACCTGTATTTAAACCTTGGTCACCATCAAAAATGCGTTTATGGTCTTGTGCAGATACCATAGGAACTACAGTTTTGCCATCAGCAAAAGCTAAAATACTAACTTCCTGACCTGTCAAAAACTCTTCAACAACTACACGGCAACCAGCATCACCAAATTTGTTGTCAATTAAAATATCTTCGATAGCTGCCTCTGCTTCTGCTTGTGTTTCACAAATCAAAACGCCTTTACCAGCAGCTAAACCATCAGCTTTAACTACACAAGGAATACCTACTTCTGCTAAGTAAGCTTTTGCTTCGTCTACGGCTGTAAAAGTACCATATTTAGCTGTAGGAATATTATATTTAGCCATTAAATCTTTGGAAAAAGCTTTGCTGCCTTCGATTTCTGCAGCTGCTTTTGTTGGGCCAAAAATTTTCAAACCTTTGCTTTGGAATAAATCAACGATACCTAAAGTCAATGGTACTTCTGGACCTACGACAGTTAAATCAATTTCTTTTTCTAAAGCAAATGCCAATAATTCATCCAATTTTTCAGCACCAATAGCTACACATTCAGCCAATTCAGCAATACCGGCATTACCTGGTGCACAATAAATTTTATCTACTTTGGCACTTTGGCCCAGTTTCCACACTAAAGCATGTTCTCTCCCGCCACTGCCAATAACTAAAACTTTCATTAATGCCCCTCCGTTTTCTTAGTGTTTGAAATGACGAATACCTGTGAAGACCATAGCAATGCCTAATTCATTACAAGCTGCGATTACTTCTTCATCACGTACGGAACCACCTGGTTGAATAATTGCTGTAATACCAGCTGCATGAGCTGCATCAATACTATCACGGAATGGGAAGAAAGCATCAGATGCCAATACTGCACCTTTACATTCTTCGCCACCTTGGGTGAAGGCAATATTTGCAGAACCTACGCGATTCATTTGACCTGCACCTACACCTAAGGTTTGACCATTTTTAGTTACAACGATAGCGTTGGATTTAACATGTTTAACAATGTTCCAAGCAAATAATAATTCTTGAATTTCAGCCTCTGTTGGAGCTTTTTCAGTAACAACTTTTAAGTCTTCTGCTTTAACATGATGTTCGTCTAATTGTTGTACTAAGAAGCCGCCGCTTACTTTTTCAATCCAAACATCATTAGTATCTGTTTTTTCACCTAAAGCCAATAATCTTAAGTTTTGTTTTGTTTTTAAGATTTCTAAACTTTCTGCATCAAAATCAGGAGCTACTACAGCTTCTAAGAAAGTTTTTACCAGCTCTTCAGCTGTTGCTTTATCTACAGTACGATTTAAAGCTACAATACCACCGAAAGCAGATACAGAGTCTGCTGCATAAGCGCGTTGATAAGCTTCTTGTAAAGTTTCACCTACTGCTGCACCACATGGGTTGGTATGTTTTACTACAACTGCTGCCGGTTTATCTGTAAATTCAGTTACAATTTTCCAAGCAGAGTCTACGTCAACAATATTATTGTAGGATAATTCTTTACCGTTTAATTGTTTACCATGAGCCACTGTACCAGAAGCAGCTACGCCGGAACGATAGAAAGCTGCTTGTTGATGTGGATTTTCACCATAACGCAAGCCTTGTAATTTTTGACCACCGAAAGCGATTTCATCAGCGAATAATTCAGCACCAAAAGCTTTAGTTAAATAATTGCTGATAGCAGCATCATATTGAGCTGTATGTTGGAAAGCTGCTAAAGCTAATCTTTGTTTTGTTTGTAAGCTTAAAGCACCAGTTTCTTTTAATTCTGCCAAAACACCGTCATAAGCTTTTGGATTTACTACGATAGCTACACGGTCATGGTTTTTAGCTGCAGAGCGTACCATAGTAGG
>JAFXJE010000168.1 GCA_017532485.1 Peptococcaceae bacterium
GCGTTAATTTTATTTTTCGTCTTAGGCAGCGATTTCTTTACTAAATATCAATTAGTTTGGCAAGAGAAGAAAAAGGGGGCGAATTAAATGGATTGGTGGATATCGTTTTTTTCCGCAGCCGTAATTGCTGGGACGCCACTTTTATTTGCCACTTTGGGTGCAATTTTTAACGAAAGAGCAGGTCATACTAATCTTGGGGTAGAAGGTATGATGATTTTAGGAGCTGTCTTAGGCTTTGCTGTAGCACAATATACTGCTAATGGACCTTTAGCTATGCTGGTAGCAGCATTGGCAGGGGCAGCAGGTGCTTTGATTTATGCTGTTTTGACAGTGTCCTTGCGTTCCAATCATGTTGTGACCGGTTTGACCTTAACTATTTTTGGGACAGGTTTAGCAAATTTCCTAGGTCAAGGCATGGTAGGTAACTCTACACCACAAGCAGTAAAAGCTTTTTTCAGTACGATAGCTATTCCTGGCTTAAGTAAAATTCCTATTTTGGGACCTGTTTTCTTTGAAAAAGATATTTTCGTATATTGTGGTTATATTTTAGTTATTTTATCTGGTTTATATTTGTATCGGACCCGTTTTGGCTTGAATTTGCGTGCTGTAGGCGAAAACCCTGCTGCCGCTGATGCAGCCAGTATTCCGGTTAACCTTTATAAGTATGCTCATATCTTATTTGGTGGTGCTTTATGTGGTTTAGGTGGTGCGTACTTATCTTTGGTGTATGTGCAGTCATGGCAGACAGGGATTACTGCCGGTCAAGGTTGGATTGCTGTAGCTTTGGTAATTTTCTGCACTTGGAATCCATATAAGACTTTTATTGCAGCTTATTTGTTTGGTGGTTTAAGTATTCTTGGCTTCCGTTTGCAAAGTGCTGGTATCCATGTTTCTCAGTATTTATTGGATATGGTGCCTTATTTGGTGACTATTATTATTCTAGTCTTTTTATCTATGGGCAAAGGTAAAAATACGGCGCCGAAGAGTTTAGGCAATCCTTATTTCCGAGAAGAACGTTAGGAGGTGGCTTAGCTGATGAACTTAGCTGCTTCGACTATTGTGCCATTAGATATAGTTTGTCTTCTGATGTTGTTGAGTGTGTTTGGTGGTGCCTTGCTTTTTTATTTTGTTCAAGGCGTGGTTGAACAGATAGGACAAAATCGTGTGCCTGCTTTCAATCGGCGTTGGAAAAATATTACCGTCAATAAGCGTATTCTTAACAGTTATGAGTATGCATTTTATCAAGCTTTGCTGCCTGCAGCTACGACTATGCAGTTGGCAGTTTGCCCTAAAATGTCTTTGTTGGAAATTGTACGGGCGAAGGATGGTAAATTAGTAAAAAAAGCTAAACAATATCGTTATTTATGTCACCATAGGGTAGATTTTGCTATTTGTTCAGCACGAGGGGAATTGTTGATGGTCTTTATGTTGACAGGTGCTGATGGTGTAGCTGATGAAAGCCGTCTTAGAGCAGAGGAAATTCAGCAGCTGCTCAAAATTGTGGGTGTACCGGTGACAAAAATTGAATTAAAATCAAAATACAGTGCCTCTGCACTGCATAATATTCTCTCTCAATTGTAATTTTCGGCTTATTTATGTATACAATATAATTGCTTAGCTTACCTTGTGTTGCTGCCTAAATATTTGTATAATTAAAAACATATTGAGCCACAGATACGATAGCGTCTGGGAAAAGACTGATGGGTCTGCTCTCTGACGCTATTTTTGTACCTAAATTTTGCTATGGAGGGATACTTATGGATTTATTTACAGCTAATGGAGCAAAGGAAGTTGAAAAACCAAAATTCTATCGGGAAGTCTTTCCTTATGAAACATTTCCACATAATGAATTTATAGAAGGTACATATCCTTACGATTTGCCAGAGGAAATTTGGGTAACAGATACAACTTTTCGTGATGGTCAGCAATCTATGGAGTCTTTTACACCGAAGCAAATCGAGGATGTTTATCGTTATTTGCATGAAATGGATAATGGTAATGGGATTATTCGTCAATCGGAATTTTTTATTTATAGTGAGCGTGACCGCGAGGCTGTTTGGCGTTGTCAGAATTTAGGTTTTGATTTTCCCCAGATAACTACTTGGATAAGACCTGTACCAGCAGATATTGCTTTGGCGGCTTCTTTGGGGATAAAAGAAACCGGTACCTTGATGTCTTGCTCAGATTATCATATTTTTGGCAAATTAAATAAAAATCGGCGTGAAGTTTTTAATATGTATGTCAGTGCGGTAGAGGAAATTTTAGCTAAAGGTATTAAGCCGCGCTGTCACTTAGAAGACATTACGCGTGCCGATTTGTTTGATTTTGTTATCCCGCTGATTAAGACTATTGATAGTTTAGGTAAATCTGCTGGGGTAGAAATTAAATATCGTTTGTGTGATACCTTAGGTGTAGGTAAACCATTTAGCCGAATGGCAATACCACGCAGTGTGCCTGCTTTGGTTCATCACATTAAAGAAGAAACTAATGTATCCTCTGCCCAACTGGAGTGGCATGGTCATAATGACTATTACTATGCTGTAGCGAATTCCACAGCAGCTTGGCTGCATGGGGTTTCGGGGATTAGCACTACTTTACTGGGGATAGGTGAACGTACAGGTAATACACCTTTAGAAGCGATGCTAGTGGAATACAGCCAGTTGAAGCAAGCAAAAAATCCGATGAATTTTCATATTCTAACAGATATTGCGCGTTACTTTGACCGGGAGTTCCATTATAAAGTGCCGGACAAAACACCATTTGTTGGTGATGACTTTAATGCAACTAAAGCTGGTATTCATGCTGACGGTTTGTTGAAGCATGAAGATATCTATAACTCAGTAGATACTTTAAAAATCTTTAATCGACCAATTAAAATTGCTATCAACCAATTCTCTGGCATGGCAGGTATCGCAGCTTGGATTAATGCTGAGTATGGTTTTACTGGTGAAGATAAAATTACAAAGAAAGACGAATTGGTTCAACGCATTAAAGAATGGATTGACCATCAATATGCTTCAGGCCGAAATACGGCAATTAGTGATTGCGAAATGCATTTTTTGGTAGGCAAGTTTATTGTCAGTAAGGGAGCAAATATGAAAGAAATTATTGTACCAGGAGGCTGTAATCATGTTTAATTTAACAGAAAAAATAATTGCTGCACATTTAACAGAAGGGGAGATGATTGCTGGTCAAGAAATTGGATTGCGCATTGACCAAACTTTGACCCAAGATTCTACTGGAACAATGGCTTATTTAGAATTAGAGGCTATGGGAATTGAAAGAGTGAAAACAAAATTATCCGTGGCTTATATCGACCATAATATGCTGCAGGCAGGACCTGAAAATTTTGATGACCATTTATTTATTCAAAGTGCAGCCAAAAATTACGGCATTTGGTTTTCTAAACCTGGCAATGGCATTTGTCATCAAGTCCATTTAGAACGCTTTGGGGTGCCTGGTGATACTTTAATTGGCTCGGATAGTCATACTCCGACAGCAGGTGGTTTGGGCATGCTGGCTATCGGGGCTGGTGGCGTGGATGTAGCAGCGGCCATGGCTGGTAAAAGCTATTATATTCAGATGCCAGAAGTAGTGGAAGTGCATTTGACAGGTAAGCTTCGTCCTGGAGTAGCAGCTAAAGATATTATTTTATATGTTTTACAGCAAGAAACCGTTAAAGGCGGTGTTAATAAGGTTTACGAATATACTGGCGAAGGAGTTAAAACTTTAAGTGTGCCTGAAAGAGCAACTATTACCAATATGGGGGCAGAGCTGGGGGCAACTACTTCTATTTTCCCAAGTGATGAAATTACGGAGGAATTTTTGCAGTCCATGGGCAGAGGCGAAGTTTATCAGCCACTGGCAGCGGATAGTGATGCTTGCTACAGCAGACGTTTGGAAGTAGCCTTAGACCAATTAGTACCACTTATTGCTTGTCCGCATAGTCCTGATAATGTAGTAACGGTCAGCAGTTTAGCAGGGACTGAAATTGGGCAAGTTGCTATTGGCAGCTGCACCAATTCTTCTTATCTTGATTTGGCGAAATGTGCCATGCTTTTAAAAGGTAAAAAAGTTCATGAAGATGTATCCTTAGTTATTTCACCGGGTTCTCGGCAAATCTTAAAACGCTTAGCAGACGAGGGCTTACTTTCAATTTTCTTGGAAGCAGGGGCAAGAGTATTGGAATGTGGCTGCGGCCCATGTATCGGGATGGGGCAGGCACCAAACAACAATGGTAAATCCTTGCGTACTTTTAATCGTAATTTTTACGGTAGAAGTGGAACAAAATCTGCTGATGTTTATTTAGTTAGTCCGGAAACAGCAGTAGCTTCTGCTCTAACAGGAGTAATTACTGACCCATTAGGTTATCTTGAATTTGGTGAGGCTAAGGTACCTAGCAGCTTTAAAATTGATGATAATTTGTTGATTGCGCCAAACGAAGCTTATATTGGGCAGACACCTTTAGTAAAAGGGCCAAATATTAAAGAAGTACCAGCAGCTTTACCACCGACAGAAGAAATGAGTGCTAAAGTTTTGACGGTATTAGAAGACAATATCACTACTGACCATATCATGCCTTCTAATGCTGCGCTGCTGCCTTATCGGTCGAATATTCCATACTTGGCAGATTATTGCTTGACACCAAGTGACAGCGAATTTCCAAGCAAAGCCAAAGCCAACGGTGGTGGGATTATCGTAGCAGGGGAAAATTACGGACAGGGCTCTAGTCGTGAGCACGCAGCTTTAGCGCCGCTTTATTTGGGGGTAAAAGCAGTCGTTGCTAAATCTTTTGCTCGTATTCATAAACAAAACTTGGTTAATAATGGTATCATGCCGTTAATCTTTGCTGACAGCAATGATTATGCAAACCTTCATCAAGGTGATGAGCTTGTTTTCAGTGATTTATTAAGCCAAATTCCAACTGGGAAAATAGTAATGCAAAATAAGACTACTGGACAAAAAATTAACTTAAAGATTGAGTTAGGGGACAGACAAGAAAAATTATTGCTGGCAGGTGGTTTATTGACCTCCATTCGCAATCAAAAGGAGTAATGATGATGAAAACAGTAACCTTAATTTATGGTGATGGTATTGGTAAGGAAGTAATTGCCGCTGCTAAGGCAGTAGTAGAGGCCACTGGTGCAGATATTGCATGGGAAATACAAGAGGCTGGTGCTGAAGCGGCTGAAAAATATGGTCAACCGATTGATGATAAAGTAATTGAGAGTATTGCTAAAAACGGTGTAGCGCTGAAAGGTCCGACAGCAACACCGATAGGTAAGGGATTTCGCAGCGTCAATGTGGAAATTCGCAAGCGTTTGGATTTATATGTTAATTTGAGACCTTTGCGTTCTTTTCAAGGTGTAGACTGTTTGTATCCTGATTTAAACTTAACTATTGTGAGGGAAAATACCGAAGGTTTATATACGGGCATTGAGCAGCAAGTGACACCTGACCATGCGGAAGCTACAAAAATAATTACGCGTGGAGCTAGTGAACGTATCGTCGAATATGCTTTCCAATATGCACAAAAAATGGGCAAAAAGAAAGTTACAGCTATTCACAAGGCTAATATTATGAAATTGACTGATGGTTTGTTTTTGAATTGTGCCAAAGAGGTAGCTGCTAAATATAACGATATCCAATTCAATGATAAAATTATTGATGCAGCCTGTATGGATTTGGTTTTAAATCCAGCTAGCTATGATGTGCTAGTGGCTCCAAATCTTTATGGTGATATTTTATCAGATTTAGCCAGTGCTTTAGTAGGTGGCTTAGGTGTAGCTCCAGGGGCGAATATTGGGAAAAATGCAGCAGTTTTTGAAGCTGTGCATGGCTCAGCACCAGATATTGCCGGCAAGGATTTAGCTAATCCAACCTCTGCCATTTTATCAGCAGCCATGATGTTAAAACATTTGGGCTACAGTCAAGCAGGAGAAAAAGTGGAGGCAGCAGTGGCTCAAGCTTTTGCTCATGGCGAAAAAACTGTTGATTTAGGTGGTAATTTGGGCTGTAAGGCGTTTACAGAAGCTGTAATTAAATATATCTAAGGAAAAGAGGGAATTCCCCTTCTAACAATGATGCTAGCAAAGAGAGCTTTGCTAGCATCATTGTTAGAAGGGGGATAATGTTTTGCACAAATTGGAGCAAAATAACTTTTTTTGCTGAGTAGGTTGCGAAAAATTTTTTAAAAGTATATAATAGAAGCAATTAGTAAACATTTTGTAAAATTATACATAAAAAAGAAGACAGCGAGGGAGTCGAAAAGGAGGAATTGTTGTGAATGGAAAATTTAAAAAATCTGAATTGAGCTTAGCTGCTAAACTGGCTATCGCTATAGGTATCGGCTTGATTATTATTTTCATTGCCCTAACTATAGGTACTGGTTATGTTTTGCGGAATAGCCTGCAAGATGCTTCTAACAGCGAATTAATGGCTATTGCTCAGGATAATGGGCATCAAGTGGCAGCTATTATTGAAGAAGCTGGTAGTGCAGCACTTGACTTAGAGGCAGCTACTATCAATGAATTTAAAGAAATTGATAAATTGCCACAGAAAAATGTTATTCCACCAAGACCGGAAATTCAGACATTATTCTTTAGTAATGTATTTAACCAAAATTTGAAAATTATGAACCATGGTATCGAAACATATTTAACAAAAACATCTGTTAATATTGTTGGTGCCAATGAAGATATCGTTGGTATCGGTATTTTCTTCGAGCCTTATGCTTTGCAGGATGATATTCATGCGTATGCTTACTATGTAGATAAAACAGCAGCTGCTAATAATAAAGTAGTGCCTTACGGTGACTACAATTCTTATAAGAATGAAGTATTCTATCAAGAGCCTATTACAGCTGGAACTACAGTAATTACCTCACCTTATGAATTTAGAGGTGAGATGGTAGTTTCTTATGCAATGCCTATCATTTACAATGGCGTAACCAAAGGTGTTGTTGAAGTTGATGTTCTGACCAGTATTTTTGAAAAATTAAATGTGGCTAATAAAAACTTCCCAAGTTTATATACTGTTATTTGTGATGAAAACTTAAATATCGTGCATAAAACTGGTGATGCAACAGCTTCCGGAAAACAGTTAAGTCAATTCTTCGGTACAAAAGAAATGGAAAAAGTTAACGCTCAAATGGCTAAAAATGAACCATTCCAAATTTTATTAGATAATCCTGAAGGTATTGAATGCAGTTATAACTTCCAACCTGTGCAAATTGCCAGTGAACAATGGTGGTCTTTAACTGTTGTCGATCATCATGACATCACTTCTAAATCTGATAAAGTAACTATGTTCTTGTTGGTTTGCTTTGTTTTTGCTTTCTTCATCATCGTTGCTCTTACTGTATTTGCTTTAAGGAAAATGTTAAAACCATTGGAACTAGTTGTTGATGCAGCTGAACAAATCAGCCAAGGTAATTTTGAGGTGGCTATCGATTATACTGATAATGATGAAATCGGTAAATTGGCAGCTTCCTTCCGAACTATGTCGGACAACTTGAAGACAATTATTAAGGATATTGCTTATCTGACTACAGAAATGAATAATGGTAACTTCCGAATTGCGACCACAGCCGAAGATAAATATGTCGGTGAATATCGTCAGATTTTACTTTCCATTCGTGAATTAAATCGTCGTTTAAGTGATGTTTTAAGCCAAATCAAAGTGGCTGCTGACCAAGTAGATTCTGGTGCAGAGCAAGTTGCTGTTGGCGCTCAAGCTTTATCCCAAGGTGCTACGGAGCAAGCTTCTTCTACTGAAGAATTAGCAGCTACAGTTGCTGAAATCAATTCTCAAATTGCTCAAGCCAGTGATTTTGCTGCTCAAGCTAGCATGAAGACTATGGAAGCTGGTGAGTTGACCCATGGTTGTAATGACCAAATGAAAGAACTGATTGCTGCTATGGACGAAATCAGTCAGTCCTCTGAAGAAATCGGTAAGATTATTAAGACTATTGAAGATATTGCCTTCCAGACAAATATCTTAGCTCTGAATGCTGCTGTAGAAGCTGCTCGTGCTGGTGCAGCAGGTAAAGGCTTTGCCGTAGTTGCAGACGAGGTACGCAACTTGGCTGCGAAATCTGCGGAAGCTTCTAAAGATACTACTGCTTTAATCGAAGCATCTATGGCTGCTGTAGCTAAAGGTGCTAGATTAGTTGATGATACTGCCAGCCAGTTAGAAAATGTAGCTGAAAGTGCAGCTACTGTAGCTGATATGGTAGATAAGATTGCTGCTAATGCTCAAGAACAAACAGCAGGTGTACAACAAGTATCTATCGGTTTAGACCAAATTGCTAGCGTTGTTCAGACTAACTCTGCGACATCTGAACAAAGTGCTGCTGCCAGTGAAGAATTATCTGGTCAGGCTGCAATGCTGAATGAATTGGTAGGTCAATTCCAATTAAGAGATTAAGAACAAGTAAATAAATTTTAAACAACAAAAGAAGATGTCGGGATTAAATTCCCGACATCTTCTTTCGTTATATGTTAGTTGTGTCTGTTTTCTATATTGAGCTTCATTGCAGTTCTTCTAACCATAAGTTAGCTGCTGCATCACTTGGCATTTGCCATGCTCCACGTGGGGAGAGGCTGATTGGTGTTACTTTTGGTCCGTCCGGCAAGCAGGAGCGTTTAAATTGCTGTTGGAAGAAACGGCGGAAGAAGGTTTTCAGCCAGTAGCCGATAACTTCCGGAGTATATAATTCTGCAAAAGTATGGCAAGCTAGATGATAAATTTTTTCCGGTGAATAAGCACAGTATAACGCATAGTAAAGGAAAAAGTCATGCAGCTCATAAGGGCCGACTAAATCTTCCGTCTTTTGGGCAATGTTACCATCAGTATTGGCAGGTAATAATTCAGGGCTGACAGGTGTAGCTAAAATATCCTGCAGAACATGAGCCAAATCTTTTTGCTGACAAGCTTCGGCATAATCTGCAACTACTTGGCGAATTAAGGTTTTTGGAATAGAAGCATTGACACCATACATAGACATATGGTCACCATTATAAGTAGCCCAGCCTAAAGCTAGTTCAGATAAATCGCCTGTCCCAATGACCAAGCCGTTGGTTTGATTGGCGATATCCATGAGAATTTGTGTTCTTTCTCTGGCTTGGCTATTTTCAAAAGTTACATCATGCTTGCCAAAGTCGTGTTCAATATCTTGGAAATGTTGTTTGACACTGTCACCAATATCAATAGTGCGTAAGCTTACGCCAAGATATTGACAAAGCAGCTCAGCATTGGATTTTGTGCGTTCAGTTGTCCCAAAACAAGGCATTGTTACAGCAACAATATCGCTTCTAGAGCGTTTTAAAAGGTCAACAGTCTCTACGGCAACCAATAAGGCTAAACAGGAGTCCAAGCCACCGGAAATACCAATTACAAGCGTCTGAGCGTGACTATGAACAAACCTTTTCTTCAAAGCTTGTGCTTGTAAAGAGAGAATAAGCTTGCTGTTTTGCTGGCAGAGCTTTTCTTCTTGTGGAATAAAAGGTGACATTGGATATTGACGCGTCAATTTAGTCGGTGCTAGCTCCATACTAAAAGGTATAAAGAAATAATTTTCATCCTGCCCGTTGACGAAAGCAGGATTTTTTTGGCGTTGGTGAGCCAAGGCATAAACATCAATGTCGGTAATAGTTAAACCAGTGGTAAATAAAGTATTCTCAGCCAAGCAAAGGCCATTTTCACTAATTAAGGAGTGACCGGCATAGACATAATCAGTAGTAGATTCGTTATTTCCGGCGTTAGCATAAAGATAAGCACAATGATAACGCTCTGAATGACAGTTGATTAATTGCTTGCGATTGGAGCTGCTGCCTGTGATTTCATATTCAGCACTGAGGCTGCCAATAAGATATGCCCCATGGAAACAGTGAGCTGCTGAAGGTGGCAGTGGTGCTCGGAAATCCTGTCCTATTTCTAAAGCTAAAGCAAATTCAGACATTTGTTGACATTGGCAAACAAGTTTACTGCCGAAAGGTACTTCTGTGCCAAGCAAAGAAATCATGGTAGGATACTGTGGAGCTGGGGCAAAATGTCGCAAATCCTGTGGATAAGCTTGTGGAATAACAGCTAAAGGTCGACCTTGGTAAAGAATGACAGCACAATTATACAGCTTATTTTGCTGCTTGAGAGGTAAACCGACAGCGATAAGCATTTCCATAGCTTTAGTTTCTTCAGCAATAACAGCTAAACCATTTAGAGCACCTTGCAGTAAAGTCGGCTGGAAAAACAAATCACCACAAGAAGCAGCTGTTAAGGATAATTCAGGAAAGATAAGTACACGCACTTCTTGTTGGTCAGCTTCTTTAATTAATTTTAAAAGAGCAGAGGTATTATACAAACAATCGGCAACCTGTAAATCAGGTACCGCAACAGCAGTTTTAATCAAGCCATATTGCATAAGAAAAATCTCCTTTTTCTAAAATAAATAAACTTGTTTTTATTTTACTCCAAATAAAAAAAACATTCAAGAAGAGATAAAAAACAGCGATTGGAAGCAAAGCACCAACCGCCGAAAATTTTAACCAAATAAATTGTAAATAATCCCTGAAATAACAATCCCAAAGGAAATAACCATCAAGATATTCCCGATAAGATTAGACATTTTTTTACGCTTTTCTGTATCTTCATATTTAGAACCCTGCTGCATCAGAAAACCGGCAACCCCCATAATAGAATAACCAATAATATGGATGAGATGATGCTGCTCTTCTGGGAAAATATTAGGTGCTAAATAATAAGATAAGACAGCCAAAAGTGCGATTGCACAAGAAGTATAATAATACTTAGAACGTTTTTTCTTTAATTCCAAGCGTTGTTTTTCAGCCAATTCTTTCTTTTCTTTTTTAGAAAGCTTAGGTGCATTATTTGCTTGATTATTTTTGTTAGACATATTTTCCTCACCTAAACGAAAAATTAGCGTTCAGTAACATTGATGTTGTTATTTTTTACAACAACGTCGTGAGAACCACCTTCAACAATACTTGTTGCAGATACTAAGGTCAAACGAGCTTTTTGTTGTAATTCAGGAATAGATAAAGCACCACAGTTACACATGGTAGAACGAATTTTAGATAAAGTAACGCCCACATTATCCTTTAAAGAACCTGCATAAGGTACATAGGAGTCAACGCCTTCTTCAAAGGACAATTTGCCTGCACCACCTAAGTCATAACGCTGCCAGTTGCGTGCGCGATTGGAGCCTTCACCCCAGTATTCTTTCATGTAGTTGCCATTAATAATAACTTTATTAGTAGGGCTTTCTTCAAAGCGAGAGAAGTATCTGCCCAACATAACAAAGTCAGCACCCATAGCTAGAGCCAAAGTGATGTGGTAGTCATGGACGATACCACCGTCAGAACAGATAGGAATGTAAACACCAGTTTCTTCAAAGTACTCATCACGAGCTTTAGCCACTTCAATAACAGCTGTAGCCTGACCACGACCAATACCTTTAGTTTCGCGAGTAATACAGATAGAACCACCGCCGATACCTACTTTGATGAAGTCAGCACCAGCATCAGCTAAGAAACGGAAACCTTCACGGTCAACAACATTACCTGCACCAATTTTAACAGTTTCGCCGTATTTTTCGCGTACGAAATTGATAGTTTGACGCTGCCATTCGGAGAAACCTTCAGAAGAGTCAATACATAAAACATCAGCACCAGCTTCGACTAAAGCAGGGATACGTTCAGCATAGTCACGAGTATTTACACCAGCACCAACAACATAACTCTTATTGGCATCTAATAATTCTAATGGATTTTCTTTACGAGAGTCGTAGTCTTTACGGAAAACGATATATAACAAATTTTGGTTATCATCAACTAAAGGCAGAGCGTTTAATTTGTGTTCCCAAATAATATCGTTAGCTTCTTTCAAAGTAGTGTTTTTGTTACCACAAATTAATTTTTCGTAAGGTGTCATAAACTCAGCTACCTTAGTATCTAAGCTCATTCTGCTTACACGATAATCACGACTGGTAACAATACCTAATAATTTGCCGTTGCCGGTACCGTCTTCAGTAACAGCCATAGTAGAGTGACCTGTTTTTTCTTTTAAAGCCAAAACATCAGCTAAAGTATCATTAGGCTTAATGTTGGAGTCACTATGCACAAAACCTGCTTTGTAGTTTTTTACGCGAGCAACCATAGCAGCTTCATCTTCGATAGATTGAGAGCCGTAAATAAAGGAAACGCCACCTTCTTTAGCTAAAGCAATAGCCATGTTATCATCAGATACAGACTGCATGATAGCAGAAACCATTGGAATATTCATGGTTAAAGCTGGTGTTTCTCCTTTTTTATATTTTACTAATGGTGTAGTTAAAGTAACAGCAGAAGGAATACATTCTGCAGAAGAATAACCAGGAACCAAAAGGTACTCACCAAAAGTATGAGAAGGTTCATCAAAATAATATGCCACGTCAATTTCCCCTTTTCTTTAAAAATTTAGATTAAGTAATTATATCGCTTATTCTGACTTTAAGCAATAGAATTTTACAAAAAAGCTCCCAACAATATTGTCGGGAGCTTCCGTAGTTATGCAGTTTGTTTTTTCTGGCGTAAGGTTTGATAAGCTGTAATAAAACCAATCAAAATTATGCCAATTACATCAGTAGCCAGCCCTGGAATAATTAAAGCTAAACCACCGGCTAAAGCGATAACGCGTAAAACTGGGTTTAATAAACCTTTGAAATAACCTTCCATACCCGCCGCTACCCCAAGCATGCCAATTAAAGCAGTAATGGTAACAGTAATAACTTCGATTGGCGTGGAATCCAAAATTAATAAAGATGGATTTAAGGCAAAAATATACGGAATGATAAAAGCGGCAATA
>JAFXJE010000169.1 GCA_017532485.1 Peptococcaceae bacterium
GCTTTGGGTGCGACTATTAATATTGATCATGGTAACATGGATGCCAAAGCAGAGGGACGTTTAAAAGGTGCTAAGATTTACTTGGATTTCCCTAGCGTAGGTGCTACCGAGCATATTATGATGGCGGCAGCTATCGCAGAAGGAACAACTATTATTGAAAATGCAGCTGAAGAGCCTGAAGTTGTAGATTTGGCAAATTTCCTCAACAGTATGGGGGCGAATGTGCGTGGTGCCGGCACGAAAGTGATTAAAATAGAGGGTGTAGAAAAACTCCATGGTACTAACTACACCGTTATTCCCGACCGCATAGAAGCAGGCAGCTATTTAATTGCAGCTGCTATTACTGGTGGCAATTTGCTGCTGAAGAATGTTATTGCCGACCATATCAAGCCGGTAATTGCTAAACTGCAGGAATGTGGGATGGAAATAGTAGAGGAAGACAATAATTTGCGAATTATTGGGCATGAGCCAGTAAAAGCAGTAGATATCAAGACCTTGCCGTATCCTGGTTTTCCAACAGATATGCAGGCGCAATTTATGGCGTTGATGTCTGTAGCTAAAGGCACTAGTGTCTTTACCGAAACTATTTTTGAAAATCGCTTTATGCATGCTGATGAGTTACGTCGCATGGGAGCTAATATTAAGACTGATGGCCGTAATGCAGTAGTTGAAGGTGTAGACAAATTAACTGGCTGCAAAGTCAAAGCTACTGACCTGCGAGCAGGGGCAGCACTTATTATTGCGGCTCTGGTGGCAGAAGGACAGACAGAAATTACCGAGTTACATCACATTGACCGTGGCTATGAAAACTTGATTGAAAAATTTACTTCTATTGGGGCAGACATTGTACGCATCAATGATGAAAATTAAGTATTTTATAGAGCTTAAGACAAAAAAGTCTTAAGCTCTTTTTTATATCTTTCTTCCTAAAAGGCTTTTTGGGACATGATTTCCCTAGAGACAGCATATATTTAAAATATATGGAAAGATAAAGGAAGGGGTACGCTATGGTTGCACGGGTAAAATTGCCCAAAAAACAGCGACGAAGAAAGACCATCAAGTTATATTTGCGCGTTCTGATGTTTAGTTTTGTATTTTTAGGCAGTGGGATATGGCTCTATGAAGAAAGTGGAAAATTGCTGGAATATACTAAACCTGTGAATACAACAACTATTCAAGTTTATGATATGGAACGTAATATTTTGATGAGCATGGATTTAGAGGAATATTTGGTAGGAGTTTTAGCTGCTGAAATGCCAGCCAGTTTTCATTTATCGGCTTTGCAAGCTCAGGCTGTAGCAGCACGAACTTTTGCTATGAGCAGAATTAAAAATCCTTCAATGAAAGTACAAACTTTTCATCCGGAAGCTCAGATTACAACCAGTCCGGAAATTTGTCAGGCTTGGATCAGTGAGGAAGAACAGCGTCGGCGATGGGGAAATAGCTATGAAATTTATCGGCAAAAAGTTGCCGAAGCAGTGCAGACTACTTGTGGACAAGTCCTAACTTGGCAGGGTGAATTGGCAGAGGCACTTTACCATGCCAGCTGTGGTGGAGGCAATACCGAAGCTGCTGCAAATGTTTGGGGTAATCATGTGCCTTATTTGGTAAGTGTGGCTTGTAATCATCCACAGGATAAACATAGCCAAGAAGAAACTGTTTTTACTTGGCAGGAGTTTGGTCAAAAACTGCAGCTGGAAAATGAAGTGTCTGTTGGAAACTTTGGTGATTTTATTTCTGTGCTTTCGCGTACTGCAGCAAAACATGTAGAAAAAATACGTGTAGGTAATAGAATTATGACAGGTGGTCAGCTTCGTAGTTTACTAGGCTTAAAGTCCAGCCAATTTACTTATCAAATCAAGGAGGACAGCATTATTTTTAAAACCGAGGGCTATGGTCATGGGGTAGGTATGTGCCAGCATGGTGCCGACCACTATGCGAAACAAGGTTATGATTATCAGCAAATATTAGCATATTATTATCCGGGGACAGTAGTAGAAAAATGGTGAATAAAAAAGGCTGGGACATAAGTCCCAGCCTTAGGAAGAACGAAATTAGCCAATGATTTCGTCAATTTTAGCTGTGTATTCTTCTTCTTCTTTTTTACCAGCAAATTTACCAACGAATTCACCATCGCTGAAGAATAAAACTTGTGGTACACCTTTTAAAGAAAATCTGTTGAATAAATCTTTTTCAGCTTCGATATCTACATGGTAGAAACCAAAAGGTTTGCCAGCATATTGTTTTTCGATTTCATCTAAGATTGGATGAACTTCTTGACAAACATGGCAAGAGCTTCTGGAGAAAATAACTAAGCAATTTTCACCATCATCATAAATTTTTTCATCAAAAGATTGTGCATTTAAATCTAACATTGTTCAACACTCCTCATTCAAAATATCATTAATTAAGATTTAACGCTTGTTATAATATTAACATATTTTGAAATGATTTGTAAAGGGGTTATATGGAAAAGGCTATAGTTATGCTATAATTTATTATCATAAAATAAAGAAAAGGTGAAAAAATTGTACGATATAGCAGAACTCCAAGACGATACTATTAAATTAACCTTGAGCCGTTTATTGCAGAAAGGGCATCGTGATGCAGGTGAAATGCCTATTTATATGTTCAATATTCGGCGTTTAGACGGCGTTATGGTTGGGCAATGCAACTTGTTGGCAGGTCATGACCCTAAAATGTATTATACAGGCAACATTGGTTACGGTGTTTGGGAATGTTACAGGGGTCAGCATTATGGCCTGCGTGCCGCTCGCCTTTTAGTACAATTTGCCAAAGAATTAGGCATGACAGAGGTATATCTTTTAATAGATACTGACAATGTAGCCTCTATTCGTATTGCTCAACATTTAGAGGCTGAAAACCTTGGCATAGTAGAAGTACCTTCAGGCAATCTGGAATATCTTAAAGGCAGTCGTCAGAAATATCGCTATCGTCTGCAGTTGACCTAAACTTGTCCCACCATTCAGCAAGGCGCCATTTAAAAACAATTTTTTCTTTAGGCATATTTTCGGCATACTGGTCACTATCCACGTTATGGCTATCGACAAAACACATTGGGGGAAAAAGGACACACCACCAGTTGCTGCCTTCGCCGTCACCAATTATTATGCGCATTGCCTCATAAGTACCTGCTGGCAAACTGAAACTGCCATAATATTTAACAGGAAAAGGGAAATAACCATATTCCAAACGAACAGGATAAGCATAGCCTTGACGGGCCAAAGCCTGCTCAGCAATGTTTTCGATATTGTGCCAATTTTGCAGCAGCAGCTCTCGTCCTAAAGCTACATTATCAATATCGCCAAATTCTGTTTGTAGATAGCGCACGACTTCGTCTTTAACAGCTAATTTTAAAGCTTGGTCAAAAGCATTGTCGCTATGGGCGAGGACATGGAAACGGATAAGTTCGGTAGGGTCAATTTCCTTGCGCAATTCTACACCCCAGAGAAAAAATAAAAAAATGATTAAGCACAAACTGCTTAAAATACGTTTTCCCACAATCAACACATCCTATTTCTTTTTCTAATAGGATAAGTATTGACTGTGGGAAAAATTTTTAAACCTTCTTAGTTGGAAGAAATGAATTAACCTTTACCAGTGACACATGGAATACGAACAACTTGCCCGATAGCTAAAGTATACGGAGCTACGATACCATTGTAACGAGCTAAGATTTGCCAAGTTAATCCTGGTACGCGATTTTGGTACATGGCAGCGATTTTTGCTAGTGTATCACCTTGCTGTACCACATGACGATAACCACCAGGTGGGCAAATTTCCGCATCATCATTTTGGTCATTAGGTTGTTCAGGTTCATTATTAGGTGGGCAATTATTTTTTGGTAGTGGATAAGGTGTTGGTATTTGCTGTTCACAAGTATAATCGTAACCGTGAGTATGATGGTGGTCACAATATGGGAAATCGTTGCAAGGTTGAGCATTGCCACAACCGTATGGGCAACTTTGCTGTGGACGGCAATCGCAATCACTATGGCAAACATTGGTCACAACAAAGAATTCTCTAGTTTGATAAGCACAAACACAAATTTCCAAAATAGCGACAGCACGGATATTGGAGGTTTCACATGGAACGCCGTCAACTTTAGCATCAGTATATTCGACACGTTCGCGTACTCTAATCATAGTGTTTTCATCAATGCAGTCAAAATGTACTACTGTAGTAAACGGAATATCTGAGCTGGTTTCACGCAGCTCTTGTTCAGGTCCACAAGATACGTAATAAGCCTGCACATGGATAAGGCCCTTGATAATTACCTTGTTCATCACTTTTTCGTAGCTGACATCACGAATATTAGCAGTCAAATTTTTAGTTTGTTTAACCAAGATACCGTTCACATCTTCTGGTGCATTAACATCAATCGTCTGATTAACATTTTCTTGATGACATTTCTTGCCGACAATATCTTCCACGCGAATACGGCAACGGTCAACTTGAGCCCCTTCTACAGCTGTGACGATATTCATTCTAGTCAATTGGGTGACTTTGACAGAAACTTGTAAAATGCAGCTAGCCTTGACCAAGGTGGATGACGAGCCGACCAGTTTTGCTTCACATAATTCTAAGCGGCAGCGAATATAGGCTTCCATTTCTGGCGTAGCCCCTGGTACATCAACTACTACAGAAAATTCGTGGTCAATATCTTGAGCTTGCACCGTATCATCTTCTGCATCAACATAGAAAATCTGTTTATGAATAGTGCCGCGTACGATGACTCGACCAGGTAAAATTTCGTAATCTATATTGCGGCAGACAGCTTGCATATCAAAAATCTTTCTAGCTGGTTTGTTCAATACATGCTCAGCGGCAATAGTAGCTTGTTTGCAGCCATCACCTACGAGACATTCCACCGAAAATGGTGCACGCTGTACCGATAAGCCTTCACCATAACAATCTGTCACAACATCTAAAGTCAGACATTCTACTACTCGCACATCTACTGCCAGCACAGCAGCCTGATAGAGCATATTAGTTGGAAAATCACCGGAAGCAGGACTAGTATTGACAAACAGGACATGACCGTCCAGTAAAGCTTCCATGTCAGGTCTTGCACCGTGGATATGCACAAAATCTGTAAATTCTTCTCGCATAACCGTGAATTCCTTAACGACATAGTCGCCTTCCTCAACATAATAAATTTGCTTGTGTAAAGCACCTTTGATGATGACCTTATTAGGAATGATTTCATAATCCAGTTCCACAATTTCTGTATGAATATCTACAATCTTACGCACAGTCGCTGGTAACTGAATATTGCGATTAATATCGACCTGAGTTGACCCACCCCCGATAATATGCTGCACCTTAATGCGCTTTTTGTTTTGCGTGATTGGTTGCATGAAAATATCTCCTCCCTCCAAGCCTAAAGATAGCCTTGTCACTGTAATATATGTGACAGGCAGAAAAAAATTGCCAAAATCCCAAAAGAATTTTGGCAATCCTGTGCATTGAGTCTAGCGCCGTACGATGCGCAGTTCTCTGCCATTTTGAGCATCAACAAAAATAGAAAAATCTTCTTCGACTACATTCCCGATAACTTCATAAGCCAGCAGCTCGTGAACACTGTATTCATCGGTGATTAACGCGAGGCGAATATCTTCTATTTGAAAATGAGGATTCATATCTTTTAGAATATCTTCTTTACTTAGACGTGGGCTAGGCAGTTCGCGGTCATAGTGACGCGAAGCATAGCTGGTTTGGTCATAATTAAGCAGTGTATTATTATCTAAGGCTACTTGGATATTAACCATATCCGCATAAATATAAATACCATCAATCTTCGGTACAATAGTTAAATCAGCAATTCCGTCAGTAATTTGGCTGTCAACTAATGCCATTGGTGGAAAACGCAAATCTTGCAAGAGCTGCTGGACCATTGTCCATGCCTCGTCTAAAGTATAATGTACAGTATCGACAGGCCGATATTGATAAAATTGCAAAATATGACCACCTTTTTGGCTGACCTCTACATAAATAGGCTGCGTATCTTCGGCATAGACAATCGTGTAGATAGGCAAACGGCTATTTTCTGAAAAAGATTGGATTTTGCCTTGCGTATGTTCCAATCCCAACTTATCTAAAAATAAATCAGCTTGCTGGATAGCCTCATCACCCGTAATACTTTTCCCACTAATCACGCGTGGCTCAGGCTCTATCTTGCGCACCCCTTCCTCAAATTTCAACTCAGGAAAAGCGTGAATTTGATTTTCAATACTGTGAAAGGTCGCTAAAATAACATTATCTTCCTGTGCCTCGTGTAAATCCTGCAAGCGTAAATCTTCATTTAAAATTCGTGTCCCTAGATTAGTCAATTCTTGGTTGACAACTTGTGAACGTCGGTAAAAATCCTCTAATTGTAGCCAGTCTTTTTCGGCGAGAGGCTGTTCTTGCAGAATAGTTTTTCGCATTAAATAGTAGCTGTATTCAGCCACATCATTTAAGAGTAAATCTGTATTTTCCAGTTCATTCATAGCCACAGGAAAACCACCTAGATAATTAATGGCATTGTAGACCTCACGCCAAAGGCCAGCTAAACCCAACAAAGTTTGCTCTCGACTGGTTGTTACTAAAAGCTGAGCCAGCTGGATATTCAGTGTTTCTACTGAAGAAGAAAGTTCCCAAAAGCTGCGCTGATATTGATTTTCTGCGCCATAGCTTTGTTGAGCTGCGACGGCTTTTTCTTCCTTTAGCAGCCAAATACTGCCGACCAAGCTTACCAGCAAGAATAGAATAATCCCCATTAAAATATAGCGTAATCGTTTTTCTTTCATCAGTTACACCCCAAATACGTGTTTACCAAAGCGCCCTACAATAGTACGCGACCAAATCCATTTACTCGTTGCCGTAGCAGGATTCCAATAATATAAAGCACCATAAGTAGGGTCCCAGCCATTGATAGCAGCCTTCGCCGCATCAATAGCAGATTGGTTCGGTTCTAAATAATACTGTCCATCGCTGACAGCATCAAAAGCTCCAGGCTGAAAACAGACGCCATAGACAGTATTAGGAAACCGTTTGTCCTCAACTCGATTGAGAATAACTGCACCGACAGCTACCTTGCCAATATATGGCTCACCTCTAGCTTCACCATGAATCATCTTTGCCAATACCAGCGTATCATTTTCACTATAACTACCCACACCTGCCTCTGCCTCTTGTGCTAGTGGCAGAGGTACAGCCAAGAAAAGCATAAGCAAGGCGACTGAGATTAATTTATTTTTCATTATTCTACACCCCCTAAAAGCAACTTTTTTATAGTATTAATATGGGGTGGTCATTTCATACAAATGCTTTGGAAATACAAAAATAATAAAAATTAAAAAAATTTTTCTGTTTTGTGCAACTTTTTTCGTGCATTTTTCGTATATATATGGGACAATAGCTGAGGACAAAATCTAAGTCCACAAAAGCTAGTAACAAAATTAAAAAGCAAGAGAAAAAAGGAGATTAAAAAAATGAAAAAAATTGCAACAATTTTATTAGCAGCAATGTTGACATTATGTCTGGTAGGCTGCGGTAACGGTAACAAAGGTACAGCAAGTGTAGAAATTACAGATGCAGCAGAAATCTTAACAACAGTATGGGCTACTTATGGCGAAGAAGAAATGTTCCCTGTTGGTGGTGGTGACTCTGAACATTTAAGTATGGAAGGGCCTGCTGCTTTTGATGTAGCTAAAGCTGAAGAAATGGATGCTCTGTTATGCTTCCCTGCTGATAAAGCCAGCATGATTGACAATGCAGCTTCCATGATGCACATGATGAATGCTAACACTTTCACAGGTGGTGCTTACCATGTAGCTGATGCAGCTAATATTGCAACAGTTTCCGATGCTATCAAAGAACGTGTAATGAACAATCATTGGATGTGTGGTTTCCCTGAAACCTTAATCATTGTGCAAGTTGGCGATGACTATTTAGTATCTGCTTATGGTAACGGTCAATTAATCGAAACCTTCAAAGCTAAATTACAAGCAGCTTACGAAGGTGCAACAGAAGTATTAGTAGAAGAGAGCTTAATGTAATATGGTCTTTTCCAGTATCCCATTCTTATATTATTTTTTACCAATTGTATTAATTTTATATTACATGGCACCTGGAAAAATGAAAAATGGAGTTTTGCTTTTAGCAAGCTTCATTTTTTATGCCTGGGGAGAGCCTAGATATATTGTACTGATGATAACTTCCATCTTGCTCGGATATATTGCAGGTATCTATATTGACCGTTATCGTGGTACCAAATATGCAAAATATATTTTGTTTCTTTCCGTAGCAATTAGTGTGGGTTTTTTAGGCTACTTTAAATATGCCGATTTCTTCATCAGCAACTTTAATGCAGCTACTGGTCTTTCTGTACCACTTTTAAAAGTGGCATTGCCTATCGGGATTAGCTTCTATACCTTTCAGCTGATTAGCTATACTATTGATGTTTATCGGGGCAGTGTAAAAGTACAAAGAAGCTGCTTAAACTTGGCGACCTATATTGCCATGTTTCCACAATTGATTGCTGGCCCTATTGTGCGCTATGCTGATATTGAGGCAAGTCTGACTAATAGAAAGCATACTTTTGGTGATATTTCTTACGGTATTCGTCGTTTTACAATGGGGTTATCTAAAAAAGTCTTAATCGCCAATCCTTTGGGGGAACTTTGCGATGTCTTTGCTGCGTCAGGAGAACAATCTGTTTTATTTTTCTGGATGTATGCTATTGCCGTATCCTTGCAAATCTACTTTGACTTCTCTGGTTATAGTGATATGGCTATCGGGTTAGGCAGGATGTTGGGCTTTAAGTTTATGGAAAACTTCAACTATCCGTATATCTCCAAAAGCGTTACTGAATTTTGGCGGCGTTGGCATATTTCGCTGGGCAGCTGGTTCCGTGATTATATTTATATTCCCTTAGGCGGCAATCGTGTTAGCAAAGTGCGTCATATTTTCAATATTTTTGTTGTTTGGTTTTTGACAGGCTTTTGGCACGGTGCAGCATGGAACTTCATTATTTGGGGTTTATACTTTGCTGTCTTATTAATGCTGGAAAAAATGTTCCTGCTTAAATATTTGGCAAAAATCCCACAAGTCATTACTCATGCCTATGTGCTCCTGATTGCTGGGATTAGTTTTGTTATCTTTGACGCAGCCAATATGGCTAGTGCTGGTGCTTGCATTATGGCAATGTTTGGGCTGGGAGATGCACCTTTGGTAACTGCTGAAACCTTATACTATTTGCGCAGCTATGCAAGTATTTTAATTTTGGCTATCATTGGGGCAACACCAATCGTTAAACAAACTGCCGAAAAATTCAGCCAGACAGCTTTAGGCAGCAAAATAGTTTTAGTGGCAGAGCCTTTAGTTGTAGTGGGTTTATTCTTAGTATCTACGGCTTTCTTAGTAGACGGTTCGTTTAATCCGTTTTTATACTTTAGATTTTAGGAGGACATGATGAAAGAAAAAAAACATATCGTTTATACTGCCATCATGGCTCTATTATTCTTTGGCATGTCCTTCTTTTGCTGGTTTAAACCCGCAGATGATTTTTCTTGGACAGAACGGAGACCTTTGGACCAATTTCCAAAACTTAATATGCAGACCTTGCTTAATGGCAGTTTTATGAGCAAATTTGAAGAATATACGCTTGACCAATTTCCAATGCGTGACCAATTTCGTAGTATGAAAGCAGCTGTAGCTTTTTATATTTTGGGACAAAAGGATAATAATGATATTTATATGGTCGGTGATTATGTCAGCGAAATGGAATATCCTTTGCATAAAGAAGCAGTCAGTCAGTCTATGCATAAATTTGCTAGTATTGCTGAGCAATATTTTCAGGGGACAGGCGTAAAGCTTTATCATGCCGTTATTCCCGACAAAAATTATTTTTTGGCAGCTGACAATGGTTATTTGAGCATTGATTATGAAGCCTTGTTCCAACAAGTGAAAGAAGAAGGCAGCTTCATGGAATATATTGATATTGTTGACCTATTGCAGCTTGAGGATTATTACTATACCGATACGCACTGGCAGCAACAAAGTATTATTGCTGTAGCAGAAGCTTTGGCAGACGCTATGGGTGCTGAAGTAAAGACTAGTTACGAAGAGCACACTTTAGACACGCCTTTTTATGGTGTCTATTATGGTCAATTAGGCTTACCAGTAAATCCTGACCATATTACCTACTTGACTAATCCTGTATTGGATAGCTGCTTAGTTTATGATCACCAAAATAACAAAGAAATGCCTATGTATGACTTGGATAAAGCTGTAGGCAGGGACCCGTATGAAATGTACCTAGGTGGTTCACTCTCTGTTGTGACTATCGAAAATCCAGCAGCAGCTACCGACAAAGAACTGGTAATCTTTCGTGACTCTTTCGGCAGCAGCATAGCTCCACTTTTAGTAGACGGCTATAAAAAAATTACTCTTTTAGATGCACGCTACTTACATCAAAATATGATAGGCAACTATGTGGAATTTACCAATCAAGATGTACTCTTCCTCCACAGTGCCTCCGTCCTCAACAACCCAAGTGCATTTAAATAAAAAGATTGACGGGCGCAAATGCGTCTATTATCATTAGGGTAATAAGGGAGGGATTTTGATGTTAAATACCAATGTTGTAGATTTTAGGGATAACATTTATACCATGTTGGAACAGACTATCAAGTATAATGAATTATGCAGTGTTAGTACAAAAGATGGTAATGTTATCATTATGAGTGAAGCAGATTATCATAGTCTTATGGAAACTTTAGCAATAGTATCAGACAAAAGCTTAAAAGAAAAAATAATTACTGGCAAAAATACCCCACTTACAGAATGTGTAGCGGAAAGTGAGGTAAGCTGGTAGTGTATCAAATTGTTTATACTAAGACAGCAGTTAAAGATATAGAAAATTTGAAAGCAGCACATCTAGCAGATAAAGCAAAAGCATTGGTAGATATCATTAAACAAAATCCTTATCAGACGCCACCAAGTTACGAAAAACTTTTAGGCGAATTAAAAGGACTCTATTCTCGTCGTATTAATATTAAACATAGATTGATTTATGAAGTTTTTGAAGAAGAAAGAACGATTAAAATAATTAGTTTATGGAGTCATTATGAGCGGTAAAAAATCTCGGACAAAAGGTCCGAGATTTTTTGGCATTTGCTGGGAAATATAATCATATACTGCATAATAAAACACCCCAATCAACCGGGGCGGTGAGGGGGCAAATTATGCAGGAATATATTGAAAAACGAGTGCTGGAAATATGTGATTATATTTTAGAAAGTGGAGCTACCGTCAGGCAGGCAGCCGGTAAATTTGGAGTAAGCAAGTCTACCGTGCACAAAGACCTAAGCGAACGCTTGCCGGAAATCAACAAAGAAAAGTATGAAAAAGCCAGGCAGATTTTGGCTATCAATAAAGCAGAACGCCATTTGCGTGGAGGGGAAGCAACACGCCAAAAATATCAAGGCAAAAAATCAAAAAATGGTAGAAATATCACTTGTCTAAATAGCAAAAACATAATAGAATAAATATGATATAAGCAAATAATAGCAAGTGTTGTGTGTGCAAGAAGGAGAGAAAACTATGTGTTTTAGAGGAGAAGACATCGCAGTAGACTTAGGAACTGCTAGTGTACTCGTTTATGTAAAAAAAGAAGGCATCGTCTTAAATGAACCATCTGTCGTTGCCATTGATAATAATACCAATCGTGTTATTGCCGTAGGTCGTGAAGCTAGAGAAATGTTAGGCCGTACCCCTGGCAATATTGTAGCTATTCGTCCATTGAGAGACGGTGTAATTGCCGAATATGATGTAACCGAAAAAATGTTAAAATATTTTATTGGTAAAGCAACTAAAAAGAGAAGTTTCATTAAACCAAGAGTAATGGTTTGTATTCCTTCTGGCGTAACCAGTGTTGAAGAACGTGCTGTTAAACAAGCAGCTTTGGCAGCAGGTGCTAGAGAGGCTTATTTGATTGAAGAACCTGTGGCAGCAGCTTTAGGTGCAGGTATTGATATTTCTGAACCAAATGGCAGTATGATTGTCGATATCGGTGGTGGTACTACAGATATTGCTGTTATGTCCTTGGGCGGTGTTGTTTGCAGTAAATCTATTCGGGTAGGTGGCGACAAATTTGACGAAGCTATCGTGCGTTACATTCGTCGTTACTTCAGTTTAGTAGTAGGGGAACGTACTGCAGAAGAAGTGAAAAAAGAAATCGGCAGTGCTTATCCAAAAGAAAGAATGGGTGAAACTACTGAAATTAAAGGTCGTGACTTGATTAGTGGTCTGCCAAAAACTATTACTGTTTCTGTAGAAGAAATCAATAAAGCAATCACCGAACAAATCGAAGATATTGTAGCAGCTGTTAAAGAAGTATTGGAAAAAACTCCACCAGAATTATCCAGCGATATTATGAATAGAGGTATTGTAATGACAGGTGGTGGCTCTTTACTGCATGGGATGGATACTCTGATCGCTGAGCGTACAGGATTACCAACCTACATTCCTGATGATGCAGTATCTTGCGTAGCTATCGGGACAGGTTTAGCCTTGCAAAATATTGATATCCTTCGTGGGAACGATAAAAAAGAAATTTACTAAAGTGCTGGAACTTGAGGCTTTTGCCTCAAGTTCTTATTATCTGCGAAAGGAGGCGACCTATGAATATTTACATTGACGAATCTGGCTCCATCAACAATAAGCTAGAAGAAAACCGTTATTTTGTCATTGCCTTAGTGCGAGCTTTGGATAAAGAAAAACTCAAAAAAGATTATGAAAGCTTCGTCGAACAATATACACCTCAGCTTAAAATGCTGGATGACCATGGCAAAATGTTCAAAAATGGCAAATTTCAAGAGCTCAAAGGTTCAGAAATGGATAGCTATTTAAAGCGAGAGTTTTTACAATTTTTTGCCGACAAACCACATTTTGAACTTTATTATATTGTTGTAGACAATAGCAAGCTTACAGATGAACATTGCGAGGATGTAGCAGGTATTTTCAATTACGCCTTGAAAATGGCATTTACGCAATTTATCCGAGACGGTTACCTGCCGGATGAAGATTGTATGTTCCATGTAGATGAACGCAACGAAGCTATCGAAAGTCGTCACTTTCTGGAAAATTATTTAAACACCGAATTAATTATGAGTGGTGCAGCTACTGGAGAATATGTAGTAGAATATTTTGACTCCAAAAATAACAAACTCATTCAGATTGCCGACAGCTTCTCCAACATTTATTATTCACATTTAAAAAATAATAGCTATACAGCAGAAATTGAACAATTAAAAAAAGCTGGTATTTTAAAACAAATTTACACCTTTCCAGCATAAACAAAAAAGACCACCCGGGCGAGGTGGTCTTTTCCATAAAGAAAAGGTAAAAATGTTGGAGGGAACATTTAATGTTCACACGCTTATTATATAATAAAATATTCCCCAATATGTCTGCAAATAGTTACAACAACATTAAGAAATCTTGCATAAATCGTTAAGAAAACCTCATAACTTAATATTTTCGCTAAAAAGAGCAAAAAATGAGAAAAAGGGAAAGCGCACCTCAGCACGAATAAGCCATAAGAAGAAATGGACAATTAAGGAGGAATAGAGGCTTATGCGTAAATATATTTCCGCATTTTTGCTCTTGCTTGCTTTTCTAGTGGCAAGCCAAGCAGCTCAGCAAGAAAATGGAGAGGCAGAGCCTGTAACTATGACCAGCCCTTTTCAACCCCAATACAGTGCCAATTCCCAGCCCCAAACCAGCCTTGATCACATAGCTGATTTGATAGGTCTTACAGCTTATCAAAAAAGTTATCAAACCGACGGTACAGGCATGACCATAGCCTTGATTGACAGTGGTATAGACTTGAAACATCCGGACTTTCAGCCTAATACCGACGGCAGCAGCAAGGTAGTTATTTATCATGATTTTACCAGTGAAAGCGAAGACTCCGGTGATACCTTGGGACATGGTACATTTTTAGCTGGTATTGTCGCTGCCAATGGCGAAAATTATCACGGTTTAGCCCCCAATGCGCGGCTAGCCGTTTATAAAATTTTTGATAGTGAAGGGAAATCTTCTCAACATCTCCTTGCCAAAGCTATTGAACAAGCTGTAGCTGATAAAGTAGACCTTATCAATCTCAGTCTCAGTATCCCTCCCGAAGAATATCGCTTGCCTCGTTTGGCAGCTGCGCTTAAACAAGCCAAGGAAAAACAAATACCTATTGTTGCTGCTGTAGGTAATTATGGGCCTGCTGCAGGCACCATAGCTTACCCAGCCGATGATGCTTATGTAATCGCCATAGGCAGTTATCAAGAACCAAAAATGATGGAACAGGATTTAGGGATATTGTTGGAACGCCCTTTTGTAACAGCCTATAGTGCGCGAGATGATATTGAGCAGCCTAGGAACAACTTTTTTGTTGCTCCGGCAGCAGTGATTTCGACAGTACCGACTTGGTTTGCAGAAGATTATCTTTATGATGAAGGGACTAGTATTTCTGCAGCTATTGTCAGTGGCGCATTACTCAATTTTTTGCAGCATGAACAAGCAAATTATCAAACTATTATTAATAAATTACAGCAATGGTCAAAAGATTTAGGCTTATCACCTCACGAGCAGGGAAAAGGAGCAGTTTATCTCAATTCTCTATCCACCACAGTCGCAAGTACAGACTATGTAAATACTTCATCCACCCAGAAAACACCTTACCTGCGCCAGCTAAACTTGCTCAATCCACAAAGTATTTATTTTTCTTTACCCCAAGGTCAGACCCAAACCGTATATTTGCAAGTGCCGTCAGATAAAAAAGAAATGCAAATCACCGTAGCCCTTTTACGCCAAGAAGCCCAAAATCAACAAGAACATAGTATAGCTTTAGGAAGATGCCGAGTGATGCTCTTTGACCCAAAAGGAAATTTAGTAGCCAGTCCTTCATCTATCGGAGCAACCTACAGCGAAGAAATGACCACTTCCGTCGAAATAGCAGTACCTATTACCAGTAGTGGCAGATGGCAATTAACCATCACCTCCGACCCCTACCTCAGCCAATACAACCACCTTACCACCCAAGGCTGGTTAAATATCAATGCCTTGTAAATAAAGTAAGTTCGAAATTTCACCTTACAACCTAAGTGCTTGACATTTTCCCCTTATATAGTACAATAATTAGGGCAAATATTACAGTAGTGGGGGCTTTATTATGGACGAAGAATTTGGCAAACATTTGCCAACCCGTAGTGATCGACATAAAAAACCAATTAAACCAACAAAAGAAGAAATAAAACAA
>JAFXJE010000170.1 GCA_017532485.1 Peptococcaceae bacterium
ATTAATCCCCCATGAATAGCAAGTCCACCATGCCAAACAGCAATAATTTCTCCTGGATTGTGCAAATAATACGGCAAATTAAATAATACATAATAAATTCTTGCCCCGATAATCGAGCAAACGGCTGTAACCATAAAAAGCGTTAAAAAATCATCTTCATCAATGCCTTCTTTTTTAGCTTTGTTGCTGCCACCGATAATACCTATCATTAAAGCAATAGCTATTAACAAACCATACCAGCGCACCGTCACTGGTCCAATGGAAAATGCTATTGGGTCAATATTCATTTGCAAACTTCCCCTCTCATTTTATAATCCAATTTATTTTATCACGAAACTTACCTCTTGCAAACCTTTTTCCCTCTTACTAAAATAAGATATGAGCAATGTTACATGAGGTGGTCAAAAATGAAAAAACAATTACAAGCTGGCTTAATGATTATTCTAGGCTCATTATTATATGGTTTTGGTTTCAATTATTTTATCGCTGCCAACCATTTGGCAGAAGGTGGGGTCAGTGGTTTAGCGCTTTTATTTTATTATGCTACTAATTTTCCGGTATCTTATTTTATCGTTTTAGTTAACATCCCACTCTTATTGATTGGTTGGTATCTTTGGGGGCTTTCTTTTGTCGGCAAAAGTATTTTTGGAGTCGCTGCAACTGCCTTATCTATCGAGTTATGCAGTCATTTACAACTGCCAGTTGATAATCTTCTATTACCTGCTTTATACGGTGGTTTAGTCACTGGCGCCGGCTTAGGTTTAATTATTCGCAATGGAGCAACTACTGGTGGTACAGACATCATCGGTCGTATCCTCAATCAATTTTTCGGAATTAGTATGGGTCGATTTTATCTTTTATTCGATATGGGCGTCTTAATTTTAACAGCAGCTATTCACGGTTTGGAAATTGCTCTCTATTCTTTAGTTACTGTTTATGTTGCCAGCAAAATTGTCGATTTAGTAATTGACGGTTTGGATGCAGCCAAGCAGGCTATCATCATTTCACCTAAAACAAGCGAAATTTTAAACTTTATCATCAAAGATATGGAACGCGGGGCTACTGTTTTAAATGGCAGAGGAGGCTATCTCGCTAATCCAACAGATGTTATTCTTTGTGTGGTCAGCCGTAATCAAATTTTCCGTCTAAGAAAAGGCGTTTCGGAAATTGACCCTCAAGCCTTTATCATTATCAGTAATGCTTACGAAATTTACGGCGACGGTTTTCGGGAGCACAAATAAAAGCAATTATAAATATCTCTAATAAATTTTCAATTTTATTTTGTTTTTTTAACAAAAATAAAATTGAAAATTTATTTTTTTAGGAATATAATATAATAATCTGTAAATAAACACTTGCAAAGTTTATGTTGCATTTTAATAGATTTTGAGTACTTGCTTTCGGGAATTATTTAAGGGGGATATTATGATAGGTTATTATAATTATACCGTTATTTTAACATATATAGGGATGCTTTCAGGTTTTGCCGGCATCAATTATATTTGGCACGGCGATTTAAAAATGGCTTTAATCTGCCTATTATTTTGTGGTGTCTGTGATATGTTTGACGGAAAAATTGCTTCCACTATGGAGCGTACTAGACAGGAAAAGCGTTTTGGCGTCCAGATTGACTCTTTGAGTGATTTGATTTGTTTTGGTGTCCTGCCTTCTTTAATTGTCCTGCAATGTGCCGAAGGTGGTTTCTTAGCACTGCTCATTTCTGCCTTATATTTGTTATGTGCTTTAATTCGTTTAGCTTGGTTCAATGTTGATGAGGAAGAACGCCAAATGCTGGAAGACAGCAGTCGCGAGACTTATTTAGGCTTACCTGTAACCACTTCCGCTTTAATTATCCCATTTATCGTGGGATTAGGTTCTCTTTTCAGTTTACCTTTAAGCAGAATTTCCCCATTTGTTTTATTAAGTATGGCTATTGCCTTTTTAACTCCTTTCTCTTTAAAGAAACCAGGTAATAAGGGTAAGGTTTTCTTGGTAGCCTGTGGGATGGTGGTTTTCACCATTGTCTTTTTGGGGGTAATTAGATGAGTAAATCTTTTAGTGCTGTAGATTTCGCTTACGGAACAGTTGTCGGTCGCTGCATTTTGAAAATAATTATGGCTCTCCATTTAGACCGTATCGCTGTTCGCTTTCTTTGGTCTTCTTGGTCTAAACCATTAGTTAGTTGGTACATTAAGAAGAATAATATTATTTTAACTCCAGAAGAAGATAAGCCTTACTCCTCCTTTCGTGATTTTTTTGTTCGCACAAGAAAGCCGTTTGAAGTTGATTTAACTCCAGAACATTTAATCAGTCCTTGTGATAGTTTGTTAAGTGCTTTTCCAATAGACGAACATAGTCGCTTTGCTATCAAAAGTTCAACCTATCAACTTAAGGATTTTTTACAAGATGAATCATTAGCTAAAAATTATCATAATGGTACTTGTTTAATTTTCCGTCTTTGTGCCTCTGATTATCACCATTATAGCTACATTGATAATGGCGTGCAGGGCGAAAATCATCATATTTCCGGTGTTCTTCACAGCGTACAGCCAATCGCCTGTGAAAAATACCCTGTTTATGTCTTGAACAAAAGATGTTGGTGCCTCTTGGAAACAGAGAATTTTGGTCCTGTCGTCCAATGTGAAATAGGAGCTTTGGTAGTCGGTGGTATTACCAATCTCAAAGAAAAGGGCAATTTTCGCAAAGGTGAAGAAAAAGGCAATTTTGAATTAGCTGGCTCAACTATTGTTTTGCTTTTTGAAAAAGATAAAATTGAATTGAAGCCGGAATTACAAGAAAAACTTAAAGATGGTCAAGAAGTTCGCATCCTTCAAGGTGAATGGATTGGAATGGCGAAATAATAATTTTAAGGGGGTAGTTTCCAAACAAGAAACTACCCCCTATTTAATGTGAATATGAAATTTTACAACAATTTTTTCAAGAATTGTCCTGTATAGGAGCGTGGTTCTTGACAAATTTGTTCAGGCGTGCCAGCTGCGATAACTTCACCACCACCACTGCCGCCTTCTGGTCCCAAGTCGATAATGTAGTCGGCTGACTTAATAACATCAAGGTTATGCTCGATAACTAAGACACTGTCGCCCTCGGCTACTAAACGATTTAAAACCTCCAATAATTTATGAATATCGGCAATGTGCAAACCTGTAGTTGGCTCGTCCAAAATATAGATGGTCTTGCCAGTACTTCTTTTTGATAATTCTGCTGCTAGTTTTACCCGTTGCGCTTCCCCACCTGATAAAGTTGTCGCCGATTGTCCCAATTTAATATAACCTAAGCCGACATCTTGCAGCACTTTGGCTTTACGATAAATTTTCGGATGGTTGGCAAAAAACTCTATAGCCTCATCAACAGTCATATCTAAAACATCAGCAATATTTTTGCCTTTGTAACGCACTTCTAAAGTTTCCCTGTTGTAGCGTTTACCTTTGCAGACTTCGCAAGGTACATACACATCAGATAAAAAGTGCATTTCAATTTTGATAATTCCATCACCAGAGCACGCCTCACAACGCCCTCCTTTAACATTAAAGCTAAATCTGCCTGCTTTGTAAGAACGCATTTTAGCATCTGGTGTTTGGGCAAATAATTCACGGATACCATCAAACATACCCGTATAAGTAGCAGGATTGGAACGAGGCGTACGCCCAATCGGGGACTGGTCAATTTCAATAACTTTGTCAATTTGTTCTAAGCCTTCAATTTTTTTATGCTTACCAGGGCGAACTTTAGTATTTTTATTTAATTCACGATATAAGGCTTTGTAAAATATTTCGTTAATTAAGGTACTTTTCCCTGAGCCAGATACCCCAGTAATACAAGTAAAGACACCTAAAGGTATTTTGACATCAATGTTTTTCAAATTATTTTCTGCTGCGCCTTTAATCGTAATCCACTTATCTTTAGCCACTTTCCTGCGTACAGCTGGTACTTCAATTTTTTTAGCACCAGAAAGGTATTGACCAGTAATAGACTCAGGACAAGCCTTAATTTCATCTAAGGTTCCGGCAGCGATAATCTGACCGCCGTTGGCACCTGCCCCCGGCCCAATGTCAACAATAAAATCTGCCGCATACATAGTGTCTTCATCATGCTCAACAATAATTAAAGTATTACCTAAATCACGTAAATTTTCCAAAGAAGCTATTAGGCGTGCGTTATCGCGTTGATGCAGACCGATACTTGGCTCGTCCAAAATGTATAAAACACCCATTAAGCCAGAGCCGATTTGAGTAGCCAAACGAATACGCTGGGCTTCACCACCTGATAAAGTACCTGCCGCTCTACTTAAAGTCAAATAATCTAAACCTACATTCAAAAGAAACGCTAAACGAGCTTCGATTTCTTTTAAAATTTGCTGACCGATTAAGCGCTGACGTTCAGTCAGGTCAATACTGCTAAAGAAAGCATGAGCCTCTCTGATAGTCATATCGGTAACTTGGTCGATACTTTTACCTGCTACTTTGATAGCCAGTACTTCCGGTTTTAAGCGTTTACCTTTGCAGACAGAGCAGCTTACTTCACTCATGTAGCGTTCCAAATCTTCACGCGACATATCAGAACTGGTTTCCCGATAGCGACGGGCAATATTCGGTACAACACCTTCATAATGAGCAGTATGAGTTTTTTCTTCTTTAAATAAATTAGTATAGTTAAATTTAATCAGCTGGTCAGGTGCACCGTATAAAATCAAATTTTTTTCTGCATCGCTCAAATCCTGCCAAGGTGTGTCCAAATCAATGTTATTTTTTTCGGCAATGCCTTTGAGCAGTTGTTGGTAATAATTGCTGATACTGCCAGCCCGACACCAAGCGGCAATCGCCCCTTGATTGATGGATAAGCTATGGTCGGGAATAACCATGCTCAAATCTACTTCCATTTTGCTGCCTAAACCGTCACATTCAGGGCAAGCACCGTAAGGATTGTTGAAGGAAAACATCCGAGGATTAATTTCGCCAACACTAATTCCACAATCAATACAAGCAAAATTGGTACTAAAGGTCAGTAATTCATCGTCCACTACTTCCACATAAACAATACCTTC
The DNA here is from genome assembly GCA_017532485.1 of Peptococcaceae bacterium. Taxonomy (GTDB): domain Bacteria; phylum Bacillota; class Peptococcia; order Peptococcales; family Peptococcaceae; genus RGIG6463. Next base: position 5,063 of record JAFXJE010000170.1, read on the forward strand.
TGCCATATTCAAAGCAGTTTCCAGCGAATCAGCCAAACGGCTTTCCATGCCTTCTTTAACAACTACTCTATCTACTACTACTTCAATGTTATGTTTTTTATTTTTCTCCAGCTTGATATCTTCCTCTAGCTCACGCAATTCACCATCCACGCGAACACGCACAAAGCCGTCGCGTTTTAAATCGGCAAATGTTTTTTGAAATTCACCCTTACGACCACGCACAATTGGAGCTAAAATAATCATTTTTGTCCGTTCCGGATATGTTACTAAACGGTCAACAATCTGCTCTACCGTCTGCTGACTGATTTCCTTACCACATTTAGGACAATGTGGTACCCCAATACGCGCAAACAATAAACGCAGGTAGTCATAAATTTCCGTTACTGTCCCTACAGTCGAACGTGGATTACGGCTAGTTGTCTTTTGGTCAATAGAAATAGCCGGTGATAAACCTTCGATATAATCTACTTCCGGCTTATCCATTTGCCCTAAGAACATACGAGCATAAGAAGATAAAGACTCCATATATCTCCGTTGACCTTCAGCATAAATCGTATCAAAAGCCAAAGAAGATTTACCAGAGCCACTTAGCCCCGTCATAACGACCATCTTGTCACGTGGTATTTCCAAATCGATATTTTTCAAATTGTGGACGCGTGCGCCTTGAATACGAATACTATTCTTGTTCAATTTCGTCACCCTACATTTCTTTTTTCAGTTCTAAAATTTCATCACGCAATTGAGCAGCTTTTTCAAATTCTAATTGTTTTGCTGCTTCTTTCATAGTTTTTTCCAACATCTTAATCCGTTTTTCGCGTTCTGCTTTACTTAAAACAGGGCGTTCAGAACGATAATCAGCAATTTCTTCTGCCACCATAGTCGCTTCGATAACATCACGAATATTTTTGACGATAGTTTGCGGTGTAATATTATTTTCTTCATTATATGCCATTTGGACAGCACGGCGACGTTCTGTTTCGTCAATGGCTTTTTTCATAGAACCTGTCAGCACATCACCATACATGATAACTTTCCCCTCAGCATTACGTGCTGCACGCCCAATGGTTTGAATTAACGAGGTTTCTGAACGCAGGAATCCTTCTTTATCTGCATCTAAAATAGCTACTAAAGATACTTCTGGTAAGTCTAAACCTTCACGCAAGAGGTTAATCCCGACTAAAACATCAAAGACACCCATGCGTAAGTCACGCAAAATTTCCATTCTCTCGATAGTTTTAATCTCCGAATGTAAATAACGCACCCTAATTCCTGCCATACGCATATAATCAGTCAAATCTTCCGCCATTTTTTTCGTCAAAGTAGTAACTAAAACTCTCTGCTCTTTAGCCACCCGAAGACGAATTTCCTCCAGTAAATCGTCAATCTGTCCTTGAACAGGCCGCACTTCTACTGCTGGGTCAACCAAACCCGTCGGTCTAATCAACTGTTCTACTACTTGGCGTGAGTGTTCTAATTCATATTTACCCGGAGTTGCACTAACATAAACAGTTTGCCCTGTTTTTGCTTCAAATTCATCAAAACGCAAAGGACGATTATCTAAAGCTGACGGCAAACGGAAACCGTAATTGACTAAATTTTCTTTGCGCGAACGGTCACCTGCATACATACCACCGATTTGCGAAACGGTAACATGGGACTCATCAATGAAGACTAGGAAGTCTTCCGGAAAGAAATCCAACAAGCTATTCGGAGTTGAGCCTTCTGCTCTGCCCGATAAAGGACGGGAATAATTCTCGACGCCACTACAAAAACCAACCTCACGCAGCATTTCCATATCGTAGCGTGTTCTTTGCTCGATGCGTTGAGCTTCCAGCAGCTTGTTTTCCCCTTTAAAATAAGCAATACGTTCTTCCAACTCTTCTTCTATCGCATTAATCGCTGTTTCCATATATTCGGGGTCAGTAGCATAATGCGTATTCGGATAAATGCTGACATGATTGCGTATACCTAAAGTTTCTCCTGTCAAAACATCTATCTCTGATATTTTATCTACTTCATCACCAAAAAGCTCTATTCTAATAGCACGTTCACTAATCCCTGCCGGCCAGACTTCTACACTGTCTCCACGCACCCGAAAAGTACCGCGCTTAAAATTAACATCATTGCGTTCATACTGAATATCTACCAGCTTACGCAAAATGTCCTCTCTTTCTAAAGTAGCACCTAATCTGACCGAAAGTGTTTGCTCACGATATGTTTCCGGTGAGCCTAAACCATAAATACAGGAAACACTCGCCACAATAATGACATCACGGCGTTCTAATAAAGCCGCCGTAGCCGAGTGACGCAGTTTTTCTATTTCTTCATTAATTTGCGCATCTTTTTCAATATAAGTATCAGTATGAGCTAAATAAGCTTCCGGCTGATAATAATCATAGTAGGATACGAAATATTCGACAGCATTCTCCGGAAAAAATTCTTTAAATTCACTGTATAATTGAGCTGCCAAAGTTTTATTATGCGCAATTATCAATGCAGGACGATTAGCCTCGGCGATAATATTTGCCATAGTAAAGGTTTTACCCGAACCAGTTACCCCCAATAAAATCTGCTTAGGATAACCCTTATCCAGACCTTCAACCAACTGCTCAATCGCTTTCGGCTGGTCACCCGTCGGCTTATATTCAGAATGTAAGATAAATTTATCCATTATTTACCAACCTTTAACATTTTGCTCAACAGCAAGGCTATAATTATGCCGGCAACACCTTGTACGGCGTTGGCAGGAATATTAACGAGTGATGGAATAAAACCATAAAGAAATCCTTCAAAAATATAATAACCAAAAATCATCAAAAGTTCAGCTGCAACAGCACCTAATATTTTGGTTGGCATATCGCCAAATCTAGCTTTTAAATTTCGATAAGAATAACAAACAATAAGTGCCATTGTAGCTTTAATCAGAAAAGTAGCAGGTGCATATACTACATAACCGGAAAATATATCAGCAAGAGCCGAGCCTACACCTGCTGCCAAAAAAGCATAATGCGGTGACAAGAGCCAGCCGCAAAGCAGAACAATGCAATCACCTAAATTAATATAACCATTAAGTGGAGATGGTATTTTTATAACCATAGTTGCCACACAGCAAAGAGCTGCCAGCATGGCCGCCATTACCATTTTTCTTGTTGTTGTCATAAATATTCCTCCCAAAAATATATTTACTTTCACTATTCACTTTTAGTATAACACTAATTATTTTAAATGTACAGAAAATATGCGAACTTTTGTTCCCTTTGTAATTCAAAACAGCCTCTCGATAAAAATCGTCGACAGGCTGTCTTGCTAATATTTTCTTAATCTATATATGTTGTTTCTGTATTTTCTATTTCAGCTTCTTCGGCTCTTTTTTGAGCTGCTTGCAAGCCTTCGGCAAATGCCTGCATTACTTCTGCATTTTCATCTAGTCTGTATATTCTGGCAGCTGTCGGTTCTTCTGTAGAATAATCCCAGTCGCAACCACTCCACCATACAGCCATTTTCAGTTTTGGATAATTTGGCAGCTGCTCAAACATATCCTTAATCCAAGCTACTTTATCACCACCTACACTGCTGCTGGCAAATTCCGTAATCATCAATGGCTGGCTAAACATCGCAACATAATCTTGATAAAGCTCGCCATAAATCTCATTAAAAGTACGCCATGTTTCGCCTTCGTAGTAAGTTCCTGTATTATAGCCTGTTAAGCCGACAATATCAACATATCTATTACCCGGGTAATACATCTGCATATCATTCCAAGTGAAGTCAGGAAAAGATTTTTCATTTGGATTCCAAACCCACAGGACATTTTTATTGGCACCTGCTTTTTCAAAAATATTATAGAGATAAATATAAAACTCTCTATACAAAGATGTATCTTTACCATAATGATATGCAGAATAAACACACCAGTCACCATTCATTTCATTAGCCAAACGCAATAAAATAGGTTCACCATAGTCTGCCAAAGCCTCGGCATAATCTGTTAAATAAACATCATGCTCACCGTTTAAGATTTCATATATGCGATTGCCTTGAGTTACATCTGTAGTCTGCAAAGTTAATTCCACAAAGCGATGGTTGCCGTAGGCATTTTTCATATCTTCAATTACTTTGCCAATAGGTACATTATCACTAAAAAGATGATGATAACGTACTAAACAATCAAAGCGAGTTTTTAATTGATATTCCATTTTGAAAACATTGTGCATATCGTTAGGGGCTTCCGGTTCAAAAATGCCCCATTTTAGAGGTTCGTCATTAGCAAAATACTCCAAATATAACGCCTTAGTCTTTTCATTCAAACGACCTAAACGCATTTGAGTTTCCAATTCACTTTCCTGCAAATTAATTTGATGGCAATACTTACCGAAAGGTGTTTGGAAGCTCAGGGAAGATACTACTTGCCGATAAGGACTATCCTTAGTAAGCTTATTTTTGGATTCAATAAAGATACTATAGGCTTCAGCCATATTTTTCTTCACATCAATTTGCAGATAATAAGGAAAATCATTATTGACACCAGTTAAAGCAGGCCGTTCCCATTCTACTACATCTGCTACATGACCACCGATTAAGCAAGTGTATTGTTTTTGGTTTAGATAAGTCTTTTTATCCAGCAAAAAATTATTACTGTAACCGATATAAGTCAAATAATCTACTGCCATTAACGGCTGGTAATAAATTTCAATCCGACATTCGTCATTACTAAAAACGGTACAAATGTTACCATGCGTTAAGTCGACAGTCATATTTTGTGGATATTGGCAACGGTAACCCAACGGATAATTGATATATTCGTAAGAACCATTATGCAAATTTTCCACAGTTTTCAAATCAAACTCTTGGTAATCCAACAAGGTAGTTGTTACTGGCTCAATTTGTTTATTGTTTACATAAATTGTTTTACCCTCTAATTCACCTGCCCCAACTGGAGAGATGGTCAGCAAGCAGAGTGCTAGTGTTATGAATAATATTTTAGCCGGTTTAGTTTTTCTCAATGTTTTCACCGTTCCCTATCAAATAATAAACTGTATTGTAATAGCGCATATTCATTTAATTCTTGCGGCCAAGTATTGCTGTTGTCATTAGCATAATGATTACCCTCTTTATCAATATAACCTACACTGTTGATAACAGGGATTTCTACAAATAAATCACGCAAAAATTCATAATAGGCAGGCTGCTCTATGCCTGCTTTTTCTAAAATCAAGGCTGGCAAATAATTAACACTCATAGCTTCAATCCATGCCGAGTCACTCGCATAATTAGTCCAAATAAAGAAAGGACACTGATAGCGTTGCTGCACTTGCTCTACCGTCAAGTCACTTAACTTCGCACCTAATAAATTTTCCGTCAATTCAGCTTCTAAAATCGGCTGATGGTCACCAAAAAAGACGAGTAAAACTGGTTCTTCTTCTTGCGCAAAATATGCTAACAGCTCAGCTAAGGCTTCATCAGAAGACTTCATCAACGATAAATACTGCTCTGCTTGGGGATAGTTACCTTCGCCGACAACCTCTACCTGATGTGGCAAATCAGGAGCCTGCAGCTGATAACCTCCATGATTTTGGATAGTTACATTAAATAGAAATAATTTTTTCTCACCACGCTGCTCGTAAAGACGAATCAGCTCTCGGTAATTACAACTGTCATCGGCATAAGCATCACGCATCAATTGGACTTCTGCCATATCTTTTTTGGTCACAAAGCGTTCAAAACCCAATAGTGGATAAACCTGTTCACGACACCAACTGTCAGCTTTGCCAGGATGAAAGGCAATCGTTTCATAACCTTGACTTTTTAAGACCGTCGCTAAGCTAAATTGTTCTTCCTTAATGTACTGTTGGTAAGGCATGACGCCAGGTGGTAAAAATGCCATGCTGTGTCCCGTCAAAGCTTCAAACTCACTATTACAAGTTCCACCACCCAAGACACTAACATAAAGATTGCCTTTGGCCACATTTTCCCACAGATTTGTATAACTTTCCAAATAAGGCTCACTTGTCTGCAATTCACCTAAAACGCTTAAATCAGCATAAGACTCATTCATAACCATAATAATATGTGGTTTTTCTTGGTCCACGCTTTGGGGCTGTTTATCTTGCTGTTCTTTTTCTGCCCAAAGCTCTGCAGCCTTTGTCGAAGTATAACCTTCCGGTGCTTGCGGCACAAGATATTTGCTATTCAGCACAAAGCTTAAAAAAGCACCATTCTCTTGATAACCTTGAAGCTGATTCCAAAACTTCACTTCTACCCCGTATTTTTGCCAAACTGCAGGCTGATAATGATAAAAGCCTACAACCCCTATCAAAACAAGCAAACAGCAGCTAAGTATCCTTTGCTGTTTGTTGCGCCAGTAAGAACGATATTGCAGGCGGCTGCAAACAGCAAGTGCAAAAATGAGAATAGCCAACGTCAAAATAATGGGCTTATTTAAGCCCACAGGATAACTGCCTACGACATCTGCTGCTGTCCCTACAGATAAAATATCTGCCGGCAAAAAAGGTGTCCCACGAAAAGCTTGGACAAAATGATTGACCAAACCAAAAATATAAATAATACCACTGCCTCCTATTAAAGCTAAACGGTAATTACAAGTTATGGCAAAAATAAAAACAATTAGTAGTTGACAAAATAGAACATTTAAGAAAAATGCTGCTCCTGTCATATTCTCAATTGTGTTGCCTGCCAAATATTCAACCAAACAAACTAACAAGCATGGCAGCAACAACATTGATATTAACATTCCAATGCGTTTATTCATAAATGGCAGACGCCCCCAAATTAACAAATCTCTTTTATTATAACCAAAAAATACCCATTTGTTAACCTTTTTTTCGGCATTTTTCACCTTTTTCGCCAAGAAGTATGCACATCGTTTCCACAGTCACTGCTGCTTTATTAACAAAGTTATCAACATTATCAACAACTTATCCACAGTAAAAAACAACATCCCCCTCCTACCTGAATAGAAATCGTCAGGTCAGGGGGGATAATAAAAAAAGAGGCTAGGATTTTCTCCCAACCTCTTCCTTTATTATCTTAGCCTTCTTGTTGTAAAGATTTTGCGTAACGCACACGGTCTTGAGCCTTTAAGAAACGTTTTCTTAAACGCAAGAAGTTCGGTGTTACTTCTAAGTATTCGTCATCATTTAAGAAAGCGATACATTCTTCCAAGGATAAATTTCTAGGTGTTTTTAAACGAACGGTATCATCTTTGGCAGCAGCACGCACATTAGTTAAGTTTTTGCCTTTGCAAACGTTAACAGCGATATCTTGGTCACGATTGCCTTCCCCAATAATCATACCTTCATAAACATCAACACCAGCACCTAAGAATAAAGTACCTCTTTCTTCAGCTGGGAATAAACCATAAGCTGTGGTTGTCCCCGTTTCAAATGCCAACAAAGCACCTGTCCGACGACCAACGATATTACCAGAGTAAGGACGGTAGCTGTCAAATACGCTGTTCATAATACCATAACCACGAGTATCTGTTAAAAATTCTGTACGGAAACCAACTAAACCGCGAGCAGGAATAATATATTCCAAACGAGTTTGACCATTGATGGACTGCATATTGGTCATTTCACCTTTACGCGCACCTAATTTTTCCATAACAGGACCCATATATTCTTCAGGTACGTCTACAGTCAGCATTTCATAAGGCTCATGTTTTTTGCCTTCGATTTCTTTAATTACAACTTGTGGTTTGGAAACTTGGAATTCCATACCTTCACGACGCATATTTTCAATTAAGATGGATAAGTGTAATTCACCACGCCCAGCAACTTTGAAAACATCGGCACTTTCAGTTGGTGTTACTTTCAGAGCAATGTCTGTTTCCATTTCTTTGAATAAACGAGCTGCCAGTTTACGAGAAGTAACAGGGTCACCATCTTTACCTGCAAATGGGGAGTTATTAACCATAAAGCTCATTTCCAAAGTAGGTTCTTCAATTTTTAAGAATTCCATTGGTTCTACAGCATCAGGCGCACAAATAGTTTCGCCGACATTGATTTCACCTAAGCCGGCAATAGCCACGATTTCACCTACGGAAGCTTCTTCAATTTCATATTTTTTCAAGCCTTGGAAGCCATATAATTTGCTGACACGAGCTTGTTTTACTTTACCTTCACGAGTAGGAATAGCTACGCTCATACCTACTTTAATTACACCACGATTGATAGTGCTGACAGCAATTCTGCCTAAGAAATCACTGTAGTCCATTAAGGTAATTTGGGCTTGTAAAGGACCTGTTGGGTCACCTGTTGGAGCAGGAATATGATTAATAATTTCTTCATATAAAGGCTGTAAGTTTACAGCTTCTACTTCTAAGTCTTTAGTCGCAATACCAGCAATACCAGAAGCGAAGATAACAGGGAATTCCAATTGGTCTTCATCTGCACCTAAATCAATGAATAAATCTAATACTTCATCAACTACTTCTAAAGGACGCGCAAATTCTCTGTCCATTTTATTGATAACAACGATTGGTGTTAATTTTTCTTCTAAGGCCTTTTTCAACACGAAACGAGTTTGCGGCATGCAGCCTTCGAAAGCGTCAACTACCAATAATACACCGTCAACCATTTTCATGATACGTTCTACTTCGCCACCGAAGTCAGCATGGCCTGGGGTATCAACGATATTAATCCGATATTCACCATATTGGATAGCGGTATTTTTCGCCAGAATAGTAATCCCTTTTTCACGCTCTAAATCATTAGAGTCCATTACTCTTTCTGCTACTTGTTCATTTTCACGGAAGGTACCGGATTGACTTAATAATTTGTCTACCAAAGTAGTTTTACCATGGTCAACGTGAGCGATAATTGCGATATTTCTAATTTTATCCTGCTGCATAAATCGTTTCCCCCTCAATATTTTTGGTTCTCTAAAAAATTCGTACAGAATATTTTATGATTTTTTTCGTGAAAATACAAGTAGTTATCTTTAATTCTGGATAAAGATATTTTTATTTTTCTATAATAAATGTTTCCGTAGTTCTTCACCTGTCATTGGGGATAGGTAAGCCGGTGCTATATCAAAGACGGTCTTGCCGCCATATTGTTTTTCTTGCGCCAAACGATAAACGGCACGCGCATAAGCTACAAGAACACTGGCAGTAAATTCAGGATTGGAGTCCAGCTTCAATTGATATTCAATCAATTGATTATGCTCCTTATTCCAGCCAGTTTTTCCACTATGCAGGACAAAACCACCATGAGGAATACCAGCATGTTCTTTTGCCATAGTTTCTTCATCTATAAAGTGGACAATTGTATCGTAATCAGCAAAATAGTTTGGCATAGTTTTAATATCTTCTTCTAATTTTGCCAAATCAGCACCTTCTTCGGCTACAACAAAACATTCACGCAAATGTTTTTCGCGTGTAGTAAGTTGTGGCTGTTGACCACTACGCACAGCTTCTAACGCTGTTTCAATAGGGATAGTATATTGTTTGGCATCTTTGACGCCTTCCAAACGGCGAATAGCATCAGAATGGCCTTGACTGACCCCTTTGCCCCAGAAGGTATAATCCTGACCTTCTGGTAAAATAGCCTTAGCATACAATCTATTTAAAGAAAACATTCCTGGGTCCCAACCAGCAGAAATCAAACCAACTTTTTGATTTTGCCGACAAACTTCATCTACGCGAGCAAAATGCTCAGGGATATTGGCATGGGTGTCAAAGCTATCTATAAGATTAAACCACTTAGCATATTCAGGAGTTTGCTCTGGTAAATCTTTGGCACTGCCACCACACAATATCAAAACATCTATTTCTTCTTGATGTGCAAGAATTTCATCTAAAGAATAAACAGGAACATCAGCTGTTAAAATTTTCACCTGTTCAGGCTTACGACGCGTAAACACCGCTTTGAGCTCCATATCAGCATTTTGTTGAATAGCACATTCCACGCCTCTACCTAAATTTCCATAACCTAAAATTCCGATTTTAATAGTCATAGTCAATCCTCTTTTCTTTGAAATTACTTACCCAATTTATTTTATAGCATATTTTTAGTCAAAAAAAAAGCTGTCATACCCATGTATACACAATTATTAGTGAATTTAATTAAACATATTTGATGTCAAAATAGCACGAAAAATAAAAACTATTTGAAATTGAGCTTCTTTGAGAGTATAATGATAGCTAGTAGGATTTTGCTCTCAATTCTTACACCACTTTTAATCTGAAATCAGGCGACAGAAAAAAGGTGTTTAATTGCTAAGAGCACAGAAAATTTATTATTAATATTTAAGGAGGTACTACAATGATTTTAACTCTATTTTGCTGGGTTGCTTTGATTGCGTTCATTGGTTTCTCTGTAAAGAAATTTATGTACTATTCAAATATGCCACAGCACGGCAGACAAGACTTATATCCGATTCCATTGGAATCTGATGAAAAATTCAAGTATGGTGGTTCCTACATGGAAGAAGATAACTGGCATGCAAAGGAACGTCATCACAATTTAAAACGCGAACTTATTGATATGTTCGAAGAAATGTTATTTATCAAAAAATTATTTATTCACCAAAACAAATTCTGGTGGTTATCCTACTCCTTACATTTAGGTATGTACGCAGCTATCGCCTGGAGCGTATTACTTGTTTTAGGAGCATTTATTCCTGCAGGTAACATTATCGCAACAATCGTTTACTTATTAACAACTGTTGCAGGTTTAGTTGCCGGTGTTCTGATAACAATTGGTGGTATTGGTTTATTATGCAAACGCCTTTTTGTTAAAGAATACAAAATTTACACAACTCCACAAGAAATCTTCAACTTAGTAGCTTTAACATCCGTTGGTTTAACAGGTTTATTAACTTGGTACACCACAGGTATGTCTTTCGAATATGGCTACAACATGGTTAGAGCTATGTTTACTTTCAGTCCAATGGCTGAAGTATTCGGTGGTGCTGTTCCTACAATGTTAGTTGTTCACATTTTATTATTAGGTTTCATCAGCTTCTACATTCCATTGTCCAAGATGAGCCACTATGTTGGTAAATTCTTTACCTTCCATAAAGTTATCTGGGACAACGAACCAAATATGCCTGGCAGCAAAGTTGAACAAAACATTCTAAATGCTGCAAATAAACCAAAAGATCCAAATGCTCTGAAGTGGGCTGCTCCTCATTGGAACGAAGCTCCTGCTCCAGCAGCAAATGAAGAAAAATAATTAAGGAATGGAGGAAACTATCGTGATTAAAGGTAAAGATTTAAGACCTCGTGACCTGGGCATCATGGGTGGTCAGTTAACAGAATTAACTGTTGCTGATTTAAAACCATTACCAGCACCTTTTGATAAACCAGAAATGGAACCTGGCTTCAAAGCTCCTAAAGATAGCTGGAATGAAAAATTCAACAGCGATTTAGATGGTTTCATTGCTATTGATACATTTGAAAGACCAAAAACAAAAGAAGAAGAAGACGAACTGGTACAAAAATTCTTACGCGGCGTGGAAAAAATGTTGTCTTTAGATACCAACGCTGGTATTTTACAAGCATTAAACTTATCCATGGAATACTGTGCTAAATGTAACACCTGTTCCAACGCTTGCCACATTTTCGAAGCTTCTAACGGCAACGAAATGTACCGTCCAACTTACCGTGCAGAAGTATTAAGAATGATTGTTAAAAAATACTTCGACAAAAACGGTAAATTAATCCCTGGCGGCAAAAATGATATCGTTGTTAAATTTATCGGTGGGGACATCGACTTAAACTGGCAGACAGTTGCTCGTTTAGGTGAATTATCTTACCGTTGCAACTTGTGCCGTCGTTGTGCACAAACCTGTCCATTAGCTTTGGATAACGGTTTAATTGCTCGTGAAATTCGTAAAATTTTCAGCCAAGAAATGGGCTATGCTCCAATTCCTTTGCATGAAAAAGGTACTCAATTACAGCTGAAAACTGGTTCTTCCACAGGTATGTCTAAAGTTCCTTTCTTAGATACTGTAGAATTCTTAGACGAAGATGCTACTGATTTATTCGGTGAAGGCGTTACTGAATATAAAACACCTATGGACGTTGAAGGTGCTGACATTTTGTTAATCCACAATGCCGGTGAATTTAATGCTTGGCCTGAAAACCCAATGGCATTTACTATGTTATTCCAAGAAGCTGGTTTATCTTGGACTTTATCCAGTGAAATCTGTGGTTACGATAACGTAAACTATGGTTTATGGTATGATGATGCTCAATGTAAAAAAGTAGCTATGAAACAAAATGAAGTAGCTAAAAAATTGGGCGTTAAACGCATCATGATTGCTGAATGTGGTCATGCTCATAAAGCAGCTGCTATCGCGGCTGACCGTTACTATCCAGGCAGCGACCGTGTTCCTGTTCAAAGTTTCTTGCCATTAATGCGTGACTTAGTTCTGAACGGCACATTCGCTTTAGATCCAAACCGCAATGACTTCCCTGTTGTTTTACATGACCCATGTAACTATGTTCGTCAAATGGGTATCGTAAAACCTCAACGTGATATCTTAAAAGCTATCATGAAACCTGGTCACTACGGCAACATGGGTCTGCCATATTACGAAATGAAAGAACATGGCGTAAACAACTACTGCTGTGGTGGTGGTTCCGGTTTCGCTATCATGAACTCCATGAGCTTCCCAGCTTGGAGAGACAATGTAGCTCACAGAAAGAAATTATCTCAAATCTTAGAAGCATTCGGTCCTGAATTAATGGAAAATACCGATGTTCCTAAATACATCTGTGCTCCATGCTCCAACTGTAAAGGTGCTATGCGTGATATCATTGAACACTATGAATTAGAACGCTTCAATGTTCATTACGGTGGTTTAGTTGAGTTAATTGTTAACGCAATGACTAAATACAGCACACCATTTATGGAATTCTTAAGAGATGAATAATCTTTGAAATGAGAAAAGCTAGGACTTTTGTCCTAGCTTTTCTCATTTAACATACCCCTCCTACCTGACTAAAAAGGCATTAAGGCGGGCTCAAATATTGATGGATTACCACAAGAGCCATTTTTCAGCAAAGTTTTCGCGTTGTTCAGGTTCTTTTCCTGCATGCAGCAACAATTCCATCGTCTTGCGATAAACCTCTTGGATAGCCTGACTTGCCGGGCTTTCTTCTACTTCTATCAAGGTTTTCCCCTGATTAACAGCTGCAATAGCACGGGCATCAAAAGGAATCTTGCCCACCATTGGCAAACCATAAAGCTCGCAAAACCCTTCTATTTCCGCAGTCTGTTCCAAACCTGTATCATAACGATTTATGCAAACGGCAATCTGAGGCTTAAAAATTTCTGCTGTTTGGATTATACGCTGCAAATCGCTCATTCCTGCTAAAGAAGGTTCCGTTACTATTAAAACCATATCCACACCACTTAATGACGCTATTACTGGACAACCAGTCCCAGGTGAACCGTCAATAACAGCAACCTCAGCCTCTCTTCCTGCTTTTTTCATCGCTTTTTTTACTTGGGTAACTAACATACCAGAATTGCCATGCCCCATTTTCAACTGTGCCGTCGAAAAAACTGGCTTTTGCTCATACAAAACCATCTGTCCAGCAACCATTTCCCGCATACTTACTGCTTCCGTCAGACAAACCAAAGTACAGACTGCACAGCCTTCACAAAGATAATTATCTACCTGATAACCCTTTTCCTTTTTTTGAATAGCCTGAAAAACACAATGTTCAGCACATTGACCACATTGCTGACATTTACCTTGGTCAATAACTGCTTTTGCCAAGCCATGATAATCTGTGCGTTTGCCTTCATCAGTGCGAGTAGTGACCAAATGCAAATTTGGAGCATCCACATCACAATCAGCATAGGCTTCGGCTTGCGCTAAGCGAATAAATGAGGAAGCTATGGTTGTCTTACCCGTACCACCTTTACCACTTAAAATTAATAACTGTTTCATAGGCAAGACACCTCTTTTTCTATTCGTGCTAATAATTGACGAAAACGCTGCGCATATATAGCCTTTTCCTTAGCTAAGATACCACCTTTGCCGTTAATTCTACCAATTTCTTCATCATAGGTTAAGCGTTCTAAAATCGGGATATTATGTTCAAGGCAGAACTCTTCCGAAGGATTTTCTTCGGTAAAACATTTATTTAAAACAACTCCACAAGGCTTACCAAAAAGCTTACTTAATTCATAAACCATAGCCAAATTGTGCTGCCCAAAGGTTGTTGCTTCTGCTACCAAAAGACAATAATCGGCATCTTGAATACTTTCCATAACCACACAAGCACTGCCTGGAGGACAATCAATAATAGTCAATTTTACTTCTTCCTGCTTACTTTTTGCTATTAATTCCCGAATAATCGGCACCCCTGATTCTTCCCCCAATTTTAAGACGCCTGTATAAATCTTGCCGTTAGCTATAATTCCTTTTTCGACATAACCAACAATTTTTTCTTGTTGACTAACTGCTCCGACAGGACAGAGCAATTCACAGCCACCACAAGGGTGGCAAACATCAGGAAATAATACAGCCTTTTCTTCAATTAATGCCAATGCATTAAAGCGGCAAAAATCTACGCATTTTCGACAGCCGATACATAAATCCGCTTTAATTTGTGGTATCGTTACTTTTACCGTTTGTTCTTCTGTTGCCTCCGGCTCTAAAAATAATCTGCCGTTCGGTTCTTCTACATCACAATCTAAATAAACTACTTCTTGAGCAACCGCTGCTAAATTAACAGCTACCATAGTTTTACCAGTGCCGCCTTTACCACTTAAAACTGCTATTTTCATCTTTCTGCTCCTTAATGACGGCTGGCATGTGGGGTTATTTCCATTGTCAATTTTCCAGCAAGGAAAGCACTCAGGTTTTCCTCAACAGTAGCATATTGAGTTTGATACAGCTTAATTTTAGCTTGATTTAACACTTGAGCCGCATTTTCCCCACATTGTGGAGCTAAAAGCACCTCTACACCTGCATCTATCAAGAGCTGCGCTGCTTTAATGCCTGCACCGCCCTGCATAGCAATGCCACTATTATCCAGCCAACTCCCCTCTGCTGTTTCTTCCTGCCAAACATAAAAATAATCGGCACGCCCAAAAGTATCCGCAACTAAACTATCTAATTCTCTATCTTCACTCGGTATCGCAATTTTCAAAATAATCACTCCATTTCACTTACTTTCGCTGCGTTCATTTTACAAGATAAGCACTCAACTTGTCAATTTTCCTCTCCTCCTGCATAATACTTGCATGGTTAACAAATTTTGTGTTAAAATAATGATAATGTCTATTTAAAATATTTATCAATGAAAGGATGTGTTCCCATGGATTCCAGAATCCAGGATTTAGCTCACAATCTCGTATCTTATTCTTGTCGCCTAGAAGCTGGCGAAAAAGTTTTAATTCATGTTTTCGGTCAATCTGCTTATCCTTTAGCTCAGGCTTTAGTTAAAGAAACTTATAAAGCTGGTGCTATCCCTTATGTTCAGCTGGAGGATTATTCTATCAATCGTCAGCTGTTATTAGGCTGCACAGAAGAACAATTGGCATTTAGCAATCGTTTAGAATTGGAACGCATGAAAGAAATGGATGCTTATATCGGCATTCGTGCTTCTGATAACATTAGTGAATTATCTGATGTACCACAAGATAAATTAAAATTAAACAATGCTTTAAGCCACGAAGTCTTAGAGGAACGCGTAAACAACACCAAATGGGTTGTTCTTCGCTATCCAAACAATTCTATGGCACAATTAGCCAATACCAGTTTGGAAGACTTTGAAGACTTCTATTTCAATGTTTGTAACTTAGATTACGGTAAAATGTCTGTAGCTATGGATAACTTGGTTGATTTAATGAACAGAACTGATAAAGTTCGTATCGTTGGCCAAGGTACTGACCTTACTTTCTCCATCAAGGATATTCCTGCAATTAAATGCGATGGTAAGGCTAACATTCCTGATGGGGAAGTTTACGCTGCACCTGTAAAAACTTCCGTTAACGGCTATATTACCTATAACACACCTTCTGTTTACCAAGGAACTACTTACGAAAATATTTATTTTGAATTTAAAGATGGCAAAATTGTTAAAGCAACTGCCAACTATACTGATAAAATCAATGCTGTTTTAGATAGCGACGAAGGTGCTCGTTATATCGGTGAATTTGCTATTGGGGTTAACCCTTATATTTTAAATCCAATGAAAGATACTCTTTTCGATGAAAAAATCATGGGCAGTATTCATTTGACCCCAGGCAGCTGCTATGAAGATGCTGATAATGGCAACCAATCTCAAATCCACTGGGATTTAGTTTATATTCAAACTCCTGAATATGGTGGCGGCGAAATTTATTTTGATGATGTTTTAATTCGCAAAGACGGTCTTTTCGTTTTAGAAGAATTAGCTTGTCTAAATCCTGAGCAACTAAAATAATGAGGTGAGCTTTTATGAGCAAGAAACTGTTATGCACCTTGCTTCTGCTTACATTTGGTTTATTTCTTATTGCTTGCAGCGCTGATAAACCGACTAACGAAACGACAGCAACAGACCAAACTAATTATTCTCAACTTTCGGTTACTGCTGTCAGCAAACTTACTTCCGGCGACTTAACTAATTTTTATCAAATGTTTGATAAAAATATGAAAAAGGCTTTACCGGAAAGTGATTTAAAAAGTATCTGGGCAGATTTAATTAAACAATATGGTGCTTTTCAATATTATGCTTCTGATTTTAAATTAACTAATCAAGATGGTCATACGGTAGCTACCATTCCTTGTACTTTCGAAAATCAGACGCTCGATATCTTACTAAGCTTTAACAGCAACGGTGAAATTTCCGGTTTGTATTTTACCGAGAATAATAACACTAACAATCGTCTGCGTTTAGAAAACGATACTGAAGTCTCCTTCACTTCTGGTGAATATTCTATCTCCGGTTCTTTAAATTTGCCTAACGGTGATGGTCCTTTCCCATTAGTTATTTTAGTTCATGGCTCAGGTCCATCTGACCGCAACGAACAAATTGGTCCTAATCAGCCATTTATGGATATAGCTGCACAGCTTTCTGAAGCTGGTATAGCTTCTTTGCGCTATGACAAACGTACCTATACTTATGCTAAAGAATTAGCTGCCTTGACCGATGTTACTGTGCAGGATGAAACTATTGATGATGTTTTGGCTGCATTTGAATTTGCTGCTGCTTTACCAGATATCGATGCTGAACGCATCTACATTGCTGGTCATAGTTTAGGTGGTTACTTAATGCCGAGAATTGCTAAGCAGACACCAAATGCTGCTGGTTATATTATGTTGGCAGCTTCAGCTAGACCACTGGAAGATTTGGTGTTAGAGCAAACCCAGTATATTTTATCTGTCGATAAAACTACTACCCAAGAAGACAAGGATAAATTGTTGCAGCAAACAGAAAAAACAATTAATCTGATTAAAAATTTAACTCCTGACAGTGATTTAACGGCTGACCAACTACTTAATGTGCCGGTTTCTTATTGGCTTGATTTACAAAAATATGAGCCATTAACGATGATAACACAAGTTGAAAAACCAATCTTAATTATGCAAGGTGGCCGCGATTACCAAGTAACAGTTACTGATTATCAGCTATGGCAAGAAGCCTTGGCTGATAAAGAAAATGTTGCTTTTTGCTACTATGATAATCTTAATCATTTGTTCATGTCGGGTACAGGTAAGAGTACACCAAACGAATACCAAACTAAAGGTACTGTCAATGAACAAGCTGTTCAAGATATGATTAATTTTATCCTAGGGCTTTCTCCGACACCACGGAAAGAGTAGTTTGAATCCCCCCAGCCCCCATTACTTGGAAGAAAATCGCCAAGCAAGGGGGGCTTTTTATTGTATTCATCTTTGCTCAGCTGGGGATTGATTATCTTTTTCTCATATTTTTCTCTTTCCTGCTCATATAATAAAGCAGGTGATGTATGATGAAAAATTTAGCTCACTATAGCTTAACAGCCTTTATTCTCTTCCTTTTCCTCGCGACTATTTGTTTTCCCCAAGCTGTCTATCAAGGCGCAATGCAGGGATTGGAAACTTGGGCTTATCACTTAGTTCCTTCCCTTTTACCCTTTTTCATTATTGCTGAGTTATTTATTTCTGGTGGTCTTGTTCGCTATTTGGGATTTTGCTTGGAACCTGTTATGCGCCCCCTATTTCGCCTACCAGGCGAAGCAGCTTTGGCTGTCGTATTAGGCTTCACCTCCGGCTTTCCTATGGGTGCTTTGCTGACAGCCTCTCTTTATGAACAACAACTTTGTACCAAAGAAGAAGCTTCTCGTTTAGTTGCTTTCACCAATAATGCCAGTCCTCTTTTTCTTTTAATTGCTGTACCCTTAACTATGTTAAAACAGCCACAATGGGGAGTTTTGCTGTTGTTATCTCATTATGGAGCTAATCTTATCCTGGGTATCCTTTTAGGAATCTTCAGTTATAAGCTCCACCCCTACCAAACTTATTCGCACCAAATTCATCACCAATATTCAACTAATGTACCTCCTTTAACCTTACTTCACTTTCCACAGATGTTGACTAATGCCATTCAAAAGGGTTTGAAAAATATTTTTTCTATTGGTGGTTTCGTCCTCTTTTTTTCTATTCTCCTTGCTTTAGGCAACAACATTTTTCCTTTCTTGGCTGGCTTTTTGACACCTCTTTTAGAAATGACTTTAGGCAGTAATTACATTGCCGAACAAAATCTATCTCCCACATTGAAACTAATGCTGATTAGCTTTGTTGTCGGTTGGAGCGGTCTCTCCATTCAAATGCAAGTATTGGGCATTTTAACACCATTAGAAATACCTTATCACTTTTATTTACTTTGCCGCCCTTTGCAAGGTATTTTAGCAGCTTTACTTGCAGGAAGCTTATATACCTTTGCTCCCGTTTTAACACCTGTAGGAGTTGAATTCACCCTATTTCACGCCCAGTTCTTCACGCCTTATTTTTTCCCTAGCTGCGCTTTTATCTTTCTCATTTGCTTACTCCCCTTAGGATTACTAAAAAAAAGAAAAAAATAATCTGTCCTCATAAAAAAAACATCTGTCTTTTAATCTCAAAAAATGCTATACTATATATACTTATTTTTGTTTATACAGTACAGATTGGAGTTTTTTTATGCTAAAAGACCTTCTCAAAAAATCCTTTTCTGGTATTTTAATTATTTGTATTACAGCGATTTTCTCCAGCTTAGTTTATTCAACTATCATGGAAAATGAACAACAAAAATGCTGGGATACTTTTACCGAAACAGGACAAATGATTTCTTCCAAGCTTTCTATTTTAATGGAACATAATATTAACACTTTAAAATTAGCTGCAGCTACAATCAGTAACAGCAATACAGTCTATTCACGAGAAGAAGTAATTCGTTATGTCAACAAACTGCAAGATACGACCATTTTTACGCGTATTGACTTATTATATCCTGACAATTCTTTATTACTGCTGCAATCCGGTAAGACCTTAACCGAAGGTCATTCCTTGTCCTTCGCTGATTTAGCCAGCCAAGAACAGCATATTTCCCAGAGAATACTGGATTTAGAAACTCAACGCCAAGTAGTTCATTATTATTTGCCAGTAGAAAAAAATGGTCAAATCTCTCATATTTTAGTTGGCGTTATTGACTGTGCCAGTTTAGCTGAACATTTTTATTCCGCAGCTTACGACAACCAAACAACTTGCTGTGTCGTTGACAGTCGTGACGGTAATTTTATTGTTTCAGGTGAATACACCTTTTGGGGTAATCTTTATGAAATGTTACCCGAAAAGCAACTGGAAGGTTATGAAGATATTGCTCTAAAACAAGAAGTGAAAGCGCAAAAAACTGGTATTGCTGCTTATGCTTATAATCAAGGACAAGAACAAGCTTTAATTTACTATACACCATTGAATTTCTTTGATTGGCAGCTGCTTATCATAGCTCCTGAAAAAGTAGTTTTTTCCAATTTGCATGAGATGAAATCTATCTAGTTTGCTATTGGCTTTGCCCAAGTCTTCCTTCTAGCTTTTTATTTGGTTTGGAATCAACTGACCTTAACAAAATTGCAAAAGAGCCAAAAGCAAACTGAGGAACAATTGCTCGTTACCTCCACCTTAATTGAGTGTATCCACGAGCTTTCTACCAATACAGATATTCATACAGCGCTTAATAATCTTTTGAAAATTATTAATCAATATTTTGATGGTGAACGAACCTATTTCTTTAGCATTGATTATGAATTGCGAGCAACCTCGCGTTTATATAAATATCTTAAAGATGACCCTGACGGTACATCTAGTGTCAGAGATAACCTAGCTATTTTCCCTTTTGAAAATGTCGTGGCTTGGCTAGATGATGCTACTAATGTAGGTGGGCATTATATTTCCTCCGAGCAAATACCTGCTGTCGTACGCGAACGCGTTTTTTCTCAACAAAATATCCATGGTCTGATTACTATGCCTATTGTTCAACAAGGTAAAGTTGTTGGCTTTATCGGAATTATCAATCCACTGGCACATCAGGATAATGTTGCCTTATTATCTTCTTTACAGGTATTTATTATGGCTACTTTAGAAGATAATAAGAAAAAACAGCAGTTACAAAACTTGAGCTATGCTGATAGTTTGACGGGCATTTATAATCAAAACAAATTTATCCAACTGCAAGAAGGCTATAAGAATTTACAGTTAAAAAATTTGGGGATTGCCTATTTTGATTTAAATGACCTCAAAGAAATAAATGACCGTTATGGTCATGAGGCTGGCGATACTTTAATCAAACAAGCAGCCAATAATATTAAGCAACTTTTTGCCGACAATTGTTACCGTATCGGTGGCGACGAATTTGTCGCTATCGCTGTCAATGTTTCGGAAAATGATTTTCAAGCTAAATTAGCCGATGTTGCACGTTTAATGCAGGAAACAAATATCCATATTGCTTCTGGTATGTCGTGGCGTGGTGAAAATGTTAGTTTCCACGAGCAGCTGCTTGAAGCTGATACTCGAATGTATGAAAATAAAAAACAATATCATATCAAAAAAAATGATTAACATTATTCTTAAAATAACCGGAGGGCTGAAATACCTCCGGCTATTTTAGCTAAAAGGAGTCTTTTTTATGACAGCAAAAAAGAAAAAATTTAATTGGCAAAATTTTTTAGCTCAGCTTGTTTTCATCTTGGCAGGTGCACTTTGTGGTGTTCTCTTAATGATTTATCTAGAAGAAACTTTTTTAACTGATGCTGCCCCTAGCCAAGAATTTTTCTCTTTGGTTGGCTTATTAGCTGGAATTATTTTAGCCTTTTTTCTTCAATCTATCATTCATGAAGCAGGACATTTAATTTTCGGCTTACTCTCCGGCTATCAATTTGGTTCTTTCCGTATAGCCAGCTTTATTTGGCTCAAAGAAAATGATAAATTAGTCTGCAAACGCTTGTCTATCGCCGGTACTGGTGGACAATGTCTAATGCTCCCACCAGATATGGTCGAG
The DNA here is from genome assembly GCA_017532485.1 of Peptococcaceae bacterium. GTDB lineage: Bacteria > Bacillota > Peptococcia > Peptococcales > Peptococcaceae > RGIG6463. The sequence continues at coordinate 26,547 of JAFXJE010000170.1, forward strand.
GACAACTTTCCAGTCACCTTATATAACCTCGGTGGTCCTTTGCTCAATTTAATCTCCGCTGTGCTGTTTGGTGGACTAGCCTTATTTTTGCAACAATTTCCCGTTCTTGCAGCTTTCTTTAATTTTATGGCTGTTACCGGCTTTGTTCTCGCTTTAATCAATGGTATTCCACTTCGTACTGCCACCGTTGATAATGACGGTTATAACGCCTTCGCCCTAGCACGCAATTCACAAGCACGCCGTTCCTTTTGGATTCAACTGAAAACTAATCAATTATTAGCACAAGGCGTTCGTCTTAAAGATATGCCTGAGGAATGGTTTGTTGTACCTACTGATGAAGAAATGAGCAACAGTATGGTTAGCGTTTTAGGAGTGTTTGCTTGCAACCGTTTGATAGATGCCAAAAAATTTGACGAAGCTAAACAATTAATAAACCATCTTCTGCATCTTAAAAGTGGAATTGCCGGATTATATCGTCATCTTTTAACTTGCGATTACATCTACTGTGAATTGATTAGTGAAAATCGCCAAGAAATCATTACACCTCTGATGACTAAAGATTTAAAGAATATTATGAAAAAAATGAAGACTTTTCCTTCTATCCTACGTACCGAGTATGCTTATGCTCTTCTCGGCAGCAACGATTACGATAAAGCAGCGACAATCAAGCTTCAATTTGAAGCTTGTAGTAAAAATTATCCTTATCCCCAAGACATTCAGTCTGAACGCGAATTGATGGAAATTGCAGAAAATATCTACAACAAAAAATAGGATAAGGTGGGTAAATTTTGTCCCACCTTATCCTATTTTTTATCTGCGCTTATGCATCATACTGTCCCACATATCACCAATTTTCTTGCCAAAATCTTTCATCATTTTCTTCATTTTACGCCCAGTGTTTTCCATCAGCCATTCTCTCCTTTGTTTAACAATTTGCTTCTTCTGCCAAAGTACCGTCTTCAATAATCCGAAACAATTTTATTTGTTCAGCTTTCAGCATGAATTCGTAATAACAACTCCA
>JAFXJE010000171.1 GCA_017532485.1 Peptococcaceae bacterium
ATAAAGTGAGTATAGCTTTAGCAGAACAAGAAGACTTGTTTTTAAGCTTGGTGGAGTATTTAGCCAAGGAAGAAGCAGCTATCTTTTATTATAAAGTTTTGCAGGAATTAGAAATGCGCACGGAGACAAAGGAAATTTGTCGTTTAATTAAGGAAGAGGAAGAAGAACATCTCCAAAAAATAGGCACTCTTTATCAGCGCTTGAAATCAGGTGAATTACATGGAGACGAATAAGCCGGAATTAAGTTATTTTTTAGCCCAAATCGGCCATGAAATCCGAACACCTTTAAATGGGATAAAAGGTTTTGGCGATTTGCTTTTGGAGGAAACCTTTGGTCCACTCAATGAAAAGCAAAAGCTTTATTTAGGCAAAATGTTGAAAAATTCTGATCAGCTTTTAGCTATTGTTAATCAAATATTAGATTGGGCAAAGCTGGATTCAGGGCAGATGATTTTGCAGCAGGAAACAGTTAATCTTAGTCATGTTTTGTATGAAACGGCAAGCTTGGTAGAATTGCGTTTGCAGGAGAAAAAGATAAATCTAGAAATAGATGTACCACAAGAACCACTGCTAATTCAAGGAGATTATGGGCGTATTCGCGAAATTATTTTAAATTTAGTCAGTAATGCACTTAAATTCACCGACGCAGGTGGCAAGATTTGCTTAATTGCTCGTAATGAAGGCAATGAAAAAATAGTGCAAATACGCGATAATGGTGTAGGCATAGCCAAAGATTATCGTGAAAAAATATTTCAACCCTTTGCACGAGGCATTGACCGTCCTGGTGAAGAAAAAAGTGTCGGCTTAGGTCTCTGGATTTGCAAGTCTTTGATGGAATTACATCAAGGCACGATTGAGGTAGAAAGCGAAGAAGGTCAAGGTACAACCTTTACCTTGAGATTTTAGCACTTGGAACAAAAGTTCCAGGTGCTTTTTTTGGAACTCTTGTCCAGCTTTGTGCGTCTACCAAATATAGGCAAGAAAATGAATGGGGGTATCTTGGATGGAGAATAAATGGAGAAATATGGCTGCTGCCTTTTGTTTGGGTGGTGTTTGTTTATGGGGAAGTGGTGCAGCAGCACCGACCGAGGCTATGGCAATGACGATGACTATGGCTGTTGAAGAAAAGGAGCAGGCTGTTATGGCAGAGGATTTAACAAGGATTATTCTTGATGTAAAGACACAATTAAAAATCAATAGCGACTATTGGAATGACTTTTCCTACAATAGTTATAATTATGGCAATGGTGTAAACTGGTCATTAAATTGGTATCCGCAGGAAGATCAGCGTTATCGTTTAAACGTGCAAACCGATGCAGACGGGAATATTCTGCAATATTCTTACAATTGTCCTGAAGAGAGGGCGGAGTGGGCAAAGATTAGACGCGCTGAAGCAGAAAAAACGGCAGAGCAATTTTTAAAACAAATTGCGCGTGGTTATGCTGATACTATGCGTTTGGTAGAGGAGCAGAGTTTATACCAAAATCGTTCTTACTTTACTTTTGTCTATCAGCAATACCATCAAGATATTCCAGTAGTGAATGGCACTGTAACTATTAATATTGACCGTCAGACAGGTTCTGTGCGCAGCTGCAGTGTTAGTTCCGGGGTAAACTTTACTAATAAAGGATGGGCAGATAAGAGCCAAGCCATTTCCTTAGCTATGGCTGAAAAAGCTATGGTTGAGGAACTGGGTGTGGCAATGGAATATCGCAGTTATTATGATAGCGACAAAAAAACTCACCAGATCTATCCTGTTTATCATGTGACCAAAGGTAATTTAGTGCTTGATGCTTTAACAGGGAAAGGTATCGACAGAAATGCAGGAGCAGAAGAAGAATATAGAAAAGAAAATATGGTTTTCAATTCGTCGATGAGTGCTGATATGGAAGAAGCTGCAGGTCTTTCGCCACAAGAGTTGGCTGTAGTAGAACAAACAGCCAATTTAATCAGTGCGAATAAAGCGGCAGATATTTTGCGTCAAGCAGCGAAAATGCAGGGATACGGTGAATTGCACAGCAGTCGTTTGAACACTTCATATTATGATGAAGAACAATATATTTGGTCGGTAGATTTGCAGCAGGAAAAACCACAAATGTCTTTAGGTGGTGCTGTTGAAGCAGAAAAAGGCAGAATTTTGAATTTTTATCAATATCGTCATGTTGAGCAAGAGGAAAAAATTTACAGCAAGCAAGAGGCTGATTCGGTAGTCAAAGCATTTTTTGCTGAACAAGCAGCGACAGAAATAGCGCAGTGTCTTTTGACGGAAACAGAAGCAGGCAACGAGGAGTATCCACGGTACAGCTACAGTTATTATCGACAAGTGAATGGTATTCCATTTAAAGATAATGGTGTTTATGTAACTTATGAAGGTAAAGGTGGTTATATTAATAATTACCGTTTGACTTGGTGGGAAGATGCAGAATTTCCTTCCATAGCAGCTGCCAAAACACCACAGCAAATTGCTGCTGATATGGTTAAAGAAGCAGATTTTGCTCTGCAATATCAAAAAACAAAAGATGGTTATCGTTTAATATATGATTTTCGTGATATGAGTGCGATGCAATTTGACCCATTCAGTGGCAAACGGGTGAACTGGCGTGGTGTAGAATATGTTGAAGAAGTATTGCCAATTTACCATTGGTCAGGCAGTGAGAATGAGCAAGCTGTTTGGCTGCATGAAAATGGTGTTTATTTGGATAAAGAAGAATTAAATAATGCGGCAATGGTAACTCAAGAGGAATTTGCTCAATTATTGTATCGCAGTCTCTATCCTTATAGTACAGCCGATAATATGTATGAGGAATTGGCGCAGCGTGGAATTATTTCTGAACATGAAAAGAAACCTACTACTTATGTGACTAGACAACAAGCAGCACAGTATGTAGTTAGAATGTTAGGGTATGGTGAGTTATTAGCTTATCCTGAATTGTTTAATTATCCTTATCGTGATAATTGTGATGAGTTATATCGTGGCGCTGTTGCCATTAGTGGTACGCTAGGTTTATTAGAGGCTGATGCTGATGGTAATTTTGCGGCAGAACAAAACATTACTCAAGGTGAAACCTTTGAATTGATTGTGCGTACGATTAAACAAAAGTAATCAAGAAATAACGGTATATTCTCCTTTTTTCCACATATATATGAAACAAGCTTGGAAAATGGAGGAGAGTGGGCATGGAAGAATTGACTATTTTTGAGGATATTTCAACACGTACGGGGGGGAATATTTATATTTCTGCTGTTGGACCGGTGCGTACAGGCAAGTCTACTTTTATTAAAAAATTTATGGATTTAGTAGTTTTGCCGCGTATTCAAGATGATTATGATCGTGCTAGAACTACTGATTCCTTGCCCCAAAGTGGTGCAGGAAAAACTATTATGACGACAGAATTGAAATTTGTCCCTGATGAGGCTATTTCTATTGAAATTCAAGAAGGGGTAAAAGCCAAAGTTCGTCTAGTGGATTGTGTTGGTTATGCTATTGATGGTGCTTTGGGGTTTCGTGAAGCTGACGGTCCACGCATGGTGCGAACACCTTGGTATGACCATCCTATCCCCTTTGAAGAAGCAGCGGAAATAGGTACGAAAAAAGTGATTACCGACCATTCGACCATGGGTATTTTAGTAACAACAGATGGCAGTATTACCGATTTGCCACGCGAAGCTTATGTTGAAGCGGAGGAACGCGTAGTCAATGAGCTGCTGGAATTAAAGAAACCTTTTATCGTTGTTTTGAACAGCCGTCATCCCGATGAAGAAGAAACGGTGCAATTAGCTTTAAGTTTGGAAGAAAAATATCAAGTTCCGGTTTTACCGACAAATGTTGCAGGCTTAGATGAAGAAGGTATTATGAGTATTTTGGAAGAAATTTTATTTGAGTTTCCTGTAGCAGAGGTGAGTATCGGCTTACCGAAATGGATTGAAGATTTGGATAGTGGTCATTGGCTGCGTGCAAAATTTGAAGATGCAGTGCAAAGTGCTATAGGAGAAGTCAAACGTCTTCGCGATATTGACCAATCTATTCAGTGTCTAAGTGCTTATGATTTTGTGAAAGACATTGTATTAGACCATATGGATTTAGCTACCGGTGTAGCCAGTATTGAAATGGCTGCCGAGGATGACCTGTTTTATCGGGTTTATAAAGAGGCAAGTGGCGTAGAGGTAAATGGTCTGCATGATATTTTGAAAGTAACCAGAGAATTTGCTGTGGCTAAAGCAGCTTATGACAAATTGGAAGGTGCTTTGCGCGATGTAGAAGAAAAAGGTTATGGCATGGTTGTACCGTCAATGGAAGATATGATTTTAGAGGAACCGGAATTGACCAAGAAAAGCGGCAGTTTCTGCGTAAAATTAAAAGCCAATGCTCCGACTTTGCATATTATCCGTTCCGATGTTTCCACTGAAATTACCCCGTTGATGGGCTCAGAACGGCAATGTGAAGATTTAGCGCGCTATATGAGTGAAAAATTTGCAGAAAATCCTCAATCAATGTGGGAGTATGATATTTTCGGTAAATCGCTGCACGATTTAGTACGCGAAAATATGGAAGGCAAGCTGCAAAAAATGCCGGAGAATGTGCAGCATAAACTACAAGAAGCGGTACGTCGCATCACCAATGATGGCAGCGGCGGTTTAATCTGTATTATTATTTAAAAAGAAAATGTCTGGGACAAAAGGTGAAAATTGTTCCAGACATTTTTGTTTCAACTTAAATATTAGAGTTTTTCAAAATCAGCAGC
>JAFXJE010000172.1 GCA_017532485.1 Peptococcaceae bacterium
AAAGTGAATAGAATATCCTGGTGATAATGGCAGAGGGGTCACACCTGTACCCATTCCGAACACAGAAGTTAAGTCCTCTAGCGCCGATGGTACTGCATATTCTTTTTGTGGGAGAGTAGGTCGTTGCCAGGATAGAAAAAAGAACTCGATAAAAGTCGGGTTCTTTTTTTGTTTATGCATTGTGTTATTTTTGTTTAAATAGTATTAAAAACTAGATGATGTAGTTTTTAATAATTGACAAATAGACCTTCTTAATTTAAGATAAATAGGAAAGTTTTTTTATATAAATATCTTGATTGAGGAGGGTAAATATGGAATTTGTAATTGTAGCTGAAACTGGTTCTGATATCTCACCGAAATTAGCTGAAGAATATGGAATTTATTTAGTGCCGATGCATGTAAGCTTTGGCGATGAAACGAAAGATGACGGAACTTTTGCTCCTAAGGATGTTTGTGATTATTATGAACGGACAGGAAAATTGCCGAAGACTAGTGGCTGCAATCCTGAGGATTTTTTGCACATTTTTGCTCAAATTGATGCGGAACATCCAAATTGTCATATTTTTTATCTTGCGTATTCAGCAATTACTACTTGTTCCTATCAAAGTGCCAAAATTGCAGCTCAGGAGAGGGAAAATATTACTTTTATTGATACTAAACATGTTACTGTTGGTCAATGTGCTTCCGTTATCCGTTTTGCGCAGCGTTTAAAGGAGCATCCAGAATGGGGAGTTGAGGAAGCGACCGCTGCTGCTCAGCAAATTTGCCAATCTGTACAGATGTGTTTTCTTCCAAGTAATTTAGATTATTTACGGGCTGGAGGAAGAGTTAGCAATGCGACAGCTTTATGTGGTAACATTTTAAGTATTCATCCTAAGATTGAATTAGTGGATGGTGAGTTAAAGGCAGTAAAAAATTATCGTGGCAAAATGAATAAAGTAGTGGTGACGCTAATTAAAGATTTTGTGCAGGAAAAACAGTTAAATAAAAAAGAAGTTTGGTTGGGAGCTACGCATGGTTTCTCTGAACAGGACAAAGAAATGACAATTCAGTTGGCATATGATTTAGGATTTCAAGTAGTTCATTGGGTTGATGCAGGAGGGGTGATTACAACTCATGGTGGTTATAATGCCTTTTGTATTGCCGGCTATACAAAAGAATAAAAATTAAATTGTTGACAGTCCCTGAAAAATGAGCTATACTACCATATAAATTTAATAAATGAAAGATGTTGATAGGGAGTAGTAGCTAGGAGAAGTTTAAAGAGAACTGTCGGTTGGTGCGAGACAGGAATGAAACCGGTGAACTCGCCCTGGAGTTGCTTTTTTGAACGAGTTATTTAGTAGAAAAAGACGTAAAGCTTGCGTTAAAGCATTGAGTGAGCCATAGGAAGACTATGGTTAAAAAGAGTGATACCGCGGAAATATGACCTTTTCGTCTCTTCGAGAGATGAAAAGGTTTTTTATTTTGGAAAGGGGCAGAATTATGGAAGCAAAAATGACAAATGTTAAAATCTTTGATACTACTTTACGGGATGGGGAACAATCACCTGGAGTGAGTTTAAATGCTAAAGAAAAAGTAACTATTGCCAGACAATTAGAAAAATTAGGCGTTGATATTATTGAAGCAGGCTTTGCTGTGTCTTCCCCAGGGGATTTTGATGCTGTAAAAGCTATTGCTGAATCTGTAGAAAATGTAACTGTAGCTAGTTTAGCTAGAGCTGTAGAAAAAGATATTTTTCAAGCTGCAGAAGCTTTGCGTAATGCAAAACATCCACGCATTCATGTTTTTTTGGCTACTTCACCAGTGCATATGCAGCATAAATTGAAAAAAACACCGCAGGAAGTATTGGCTGCATCTGTGAAGGCTGTAGAATATGCAAAACAATTTACTGATGATATTGAATTTTCTGCCGAAGATGCTTTCCGAAGTGAAATGCCTTTTTTAAAAGAAGTAGTGGAAGCTGTTATTGATGCAGGGGCTACTACAGTCAACTTACCAGATACAGTAGGCTATGCGACACCTTGGGAATATGGTGAGTTTATTCGGGAAATCAAAGAAGGTGTCCCAAATATTGATAAGGCATTAATTAGTGTTCATTGTCATAATGACTTGGGTATGGCTGTTGCTAATTCCTTGGCTGCTGTTATGAATGGTGCACAGCAGGTTGAAGTAACTGTAAATGGTATTGGTGAACGTGCTGGTAATGCGGCTTTAGAAGAATTAGTTATGGCTCTTTACACTAGACGTGCTTTCCTGCAGAAAGATACCAATATTGTGAAATCTGAAATTGCTCGTACCAGTCGTTTAATCAGTAAATTAACTGGGATGGCTCTGCAAACTAATAAAGCTGTTGTTGGGAAAAATGCTTTTTTACATGAATCAGGTATTCATCAAGATGGTGTTTTAAAAGAGCGTAGTACCTATGAAATTATGAATCCTGAAATGATTGGAATTAATGACAGCAATTTATATTTAGGTAAACATTCTGGCCGTCACGCTTTTCAAGTACATTTGCAAGGTCTAGGCTATGAATTAGAAGGTGAAGCTTTAGATACAGCGTTTAATGGTTTTAAAAAATTATGTGACCAGAAAAAAGAAATTTTGGATGAAGATTTGATTGCTTTAGTAGATGACCAAATGTTAAGTGATAATGAAGTATATAAATTCGATCATATTCAAGTTTTTAGTGGCACCAACTGGAATGCGACAGCAACTGTCGGCGTAATTGTCAACAATGAAATGAAGGAAGTAGCAGCTATTGCCCAAGGGCCTGTTGACGCTTGTTATGCAGCGATTGACCAAATTGTAGGCAGCGATTTTGCTTTGGAAGATTATCAAATCAGTTCTGTTACTCCAGGTCAAGATGCTCTTGCTGATGTGGTGGTGAGAGTAAACTACAAGGGTAAAACATTTACTGGGCGTGGTAACAGCACTAATACTATTGAAGCAAGTGCCAAGGCATATTTAAATGCGATTAATAAAGCATTAACTATGTCGAAATAAAGATTATAGTCCAATAGAGGAGAGTAGATAGAAATGGGCATGACGATTACCCAAAAAATTTTAGCAGCTCATGCTGGTTTAGCAGAAGTAAAAGCTGGGCAGCTGATTACAGCTAAAACAGATATTGTCTTAAGTAATGATATTACAGGGCCGGTTGCTATTCGTGAAATGGCGAAAACAGGCGTTGAAAAAGTTTTTGATAAACATAAGATAGCTATGATTCCTGACCATTTTTCTCCGACTAAAGATATCAAATCGGCGGAACAGTGTAAGACATTGCGTGATTTTGCCAAAGCACAGGGGATAGAACATTATTATGAAGTAGGTAAAATGGGCGTAGAGCACTGCCTATTGCCAGAACAAGGAATTGTTGGCCCAGGCGACTTGATTATCGGTGCTGACTCCCATACTTGTACTTACGGTGCTTTGGGTGCTTTTGCTACTGGTATGGGCAGTACGGATATTGCAGCTGCTATGATTAGTGGTGAAACTTGGTTAAGAGTGCCGGAAAGCATTAAAGTTGTAATCACAGGCAAACCAGCTAATCCTTGGATTAGCGGCAAAGATGTTATTCTTTATGTAATCGGGCAAATTGGGGTAGACGGTGCTTTATATCAATCCTTGGAATTTGTCGGCGACGGTTTGCAATATTTATCTATGGACAGTCGCATGAGTATCTGCAATATGGCTATTGAAGCAGGTGCTAAAAATGGGATTATTGCTGTTGATGATATTACCAGAGCCTACATCAAAGACCGTTTTCAACGCGAAGCTGTAGAATATTACAGCGATGAAGATTCTGAATATACACAAGAAATTATAGTTGATTTGGCTAAACTACAGCCACAAGTAGCATTTCCTCATTTACCATCAAATACTAGAGATATTCAAAATGTTGGAGAAGTGGCTTTAGACCAGGTGGTTATTGGTTCTTGTACTAATGGACGTATGGAAGATATGCAAACAGCAGCTAAAATTTTAAAAGGAAATAAGGTTGCTCCATATTTGCGTTTGATTGTTATTCCAGGGACACCAGAGATTTATCGTCAATGTATGCAGGAGGGCATTATTGACATTATTATGGAAGCTGGTGGTGTAGTCAGCACACCTACTTGTGGTCCTTGCTTAGGTGGTTATATGGGTATTTTGGCCAAAGGAGAAAGAGCTTTAGCTACGACTAATCGCAATTTTGTGGGACGTATGGGTGACCCAGAAAGTGAAGTATATCTGTGTAATCCTGCTGTAGCTGCAGCATCAGCTATTACTGGGAAAATTTCTGCACCAGAGGAGGTTATCAGTAATGTATAAAGGGCAAGCTTGGAAAGTAGGCAATGATGTAGATACAGATGTCATTATTGCAGCACGTTATTTAAATGATGCCAGTGATGAAAATATGCGAAAGCATTGTTTGGAAGATGCTATTCCTAATTTCAGTGAAGTCATTACAGCGGGTGATATTTTAGTAGCGGGTAAAAATTTCGGTTGTGGCAGTTCGCGCGAACACGCACCTATTTCCATTAAAGCTGCAGGTATTAGTTGTGTTATTGCAGAAAGTTTTGCACGTATTTTTTACCGTAATGCTATCAATATTGGGTTGCCGATTATTACCAATCCACAAGCAGCTCAAGAAATTGCAGCAGGAGATAAATTGGAAGTGGATACCGAGCAAGGTGTTTTACGCAATGTAACTCAAGGTAAGGAATATGCTATTGAGCCGTTTCCACCATTTTTGCAGGAAATTATTTCTGCAGGAAATTTATTAAATTATGTAAAGAATAAGGTGAAATAAATGAAAATTGCAGTTTTAAAAGGTGACGGCATCGGACCGGAAATAGTAGAAGCAGCACAGTTTGTTCTGCAAAAAGCTGATGAGAAATATAAGCTTGGTTTGACTTATCACGAAGCTTTATTTGGTGGAGCAGCTTATGATGTTTATGGCAATCCTTATCCACAGGAAACACAAGAAATAGTTGCTGGTTGTGATGCTATTTTATTAGGCTCGGTAGGTGCACCAAAATATGATAAAGTAGAGCCAAGCAGCTTACGCCCGGAAAGCGGATTATTGGCTATTCGCAAATCTTTGGGTTTATATTGCAATATTCGGCCAATTAAATATTATGACTTTTTGGCTGACCGAGTAGTTTGGAAAAAAGGTTTATTGGATGGTTTGGATATTGTAATTTGCCGCGAATTGACAGGTGGTGCTTATTTTGGCGCTAGAGGCAG
>JAFXJE010000173.1 GCA_017532485.1 Peptococcaceae bacterium
AAAGTGAATAGAATATCCTGGTGATAATGGCAGAGGGGTCACACCTGTACCCATTCCGAACACAGAAGTTAAGTCCTCTAGCGCCGATGGTACTGCATATTCTTTTTGTGGGAGAGTAGGTCGTTGCCAGGATAGAAAAAAAGAGACTAGTTTAGCTAGTCTCTTTTTCATTGTTTCTTGCGAAACTATTCTTAATTGTGTTAAACTGAAAAAGAGAGTGAAAGAGGAGTGGTTTGATGTTAGAAAATATGTTTAAAAAAGATAAAAATAAAGAAAAAGATGATAAAAGTAACAAGACTTTACTATATTCAGCTACTGCTACACTGGGTGTATTAGGGACAGTGGTTTGGCAAAAAAGAGATTTGTTAAAGGCTGTAGCTCTCTTGACCAATCGTAAGAAAAAATGGGTGCAGATTGATACTGAGCCGGAAACTTATATGACTGCTAATAAGTCGGAGGCTCAAGAAGAATTATTTGCTTATTTTACTGCACATGGCTGGCGTTTCGCAGACCAAATAGCAGATGGGTTTTTCTGGTTGAATGATAATGACCAAATTATTTTATTGCGACAAAAGAAAGTTTTGCAGGAAAGATATTGTCTTTGGATTGCCTCTAAAAGTTTTGGTATTACCAATGAATAAATTATGTTGTACTGAGATAATCGCTTATGCCAAGAAAAATGGCATAGGCGATTTCTTTTTGATAGGCTGTATCTTGTAATTTTGTTGCTTCGGCAGGGTTGGAAAGAAAACCACACTCTACTATCACTGTTGGGACAGTGCTATTTCTGAATAAAAAAGTATCGACACGCGGCAAGGCTTCGCGAGAGCTGTTATCTAGTTGTTGAGTTAAACGATTTTGGATAGCTTTGGCAAGTTGTTCACTTTCTGTATCATCAGGATTGTAAAAGCATTGAGCGCCAAACCATTTTTCATTAGGAATACTATTGCAATGGATGGAAATAAAATAGTCGCTGTTTTCAGTTGTGGCAAGATTTACTCGTTCCTGCAGGTCGTCACGCTGCTGTGTTTTTAAAGACTCTTTTTTACTCTCTTCTGGTATTAAGTCAACATCACTGTCGCGTGTTAAGATGGCGACAGCACCACTTTCCTGCAGATATTGATGTAGATATAAGCTGATAGCTAAGTTAATATCTTTTTCCAAGACTTCCGCATTGACTCTTCCGGGAAAAGTACCACCATGTCCTGGGTCAACGATAAAGGTATGCTCAGCCATTTGCCAAGAAATGGTTGGTGTCGTTAAAACTTGGCTATTCACAATAACTAAGCAACTAGCGGCAACTAAGAGCATACAAAGAAGAATAATAGTAAAAAAAGTTCTTCGACGAAACATAAAAATCATGAAAAAAACCTCCTTTAACTGCTTGTAATAATGGATATGCAGTCCGAGCAACTTTCATGTTTGCTAAAATTTGAATTTGCTGACGGAATGTGACAAGCTTTGCAATCCTAATAAGGTATGATAAGTAAGGAAAAGCCTGAGATGGAGGGAGAAACATGGCAAATATAAAAAAATTGGGACAAGCTTTGCGTGTTGTTGGTGATGAAATCCAAAAATACGAGTCAGATGAAATAGACCAATTGGAAATATTAGAGCAAATGTATCAACAGATTTATCAGCAGGTTTGTGTGTTTTGTCAGCGAAAAAAGTTATGTTGGGTAGAGGAAAAAGCATTTACCTATCAGGCATTGGCAGAGGGCTGCAACGAATTAGAAAAATGGGGCTTGCAAAAAGACTCCTGCTTTTCGGCTAAATTTCAAGGCAGATGTGCGCAAAGCTCAGCTTTAGAAATTGCACTTTGGAATCAAATGCTTTGGTATCGCTGGCAGGAAGAAAAACAAGCTAAATTTTTACAGGATAAGCAACAAATTGCTGCCCAATTAATAAATATTGGTGAACAATTAGCTAAGCAGGAAAAGACGCGAATGTTTTTTACAGAAAGAGAAAATTATCATTTGTTGGTGGGATATGCAGCTAGTGGTAAAGAAGACGATATTTCTGGTGACAGCTGGGGAGTACAGGAAATTTCCGGGGGGAAAATAGTACAAATTTTAAGTGACGGCATGGGTTCTGGTAAAAATGCCAATTTACAAAGTACGACTACGGTGAGATTGTTGAAAATATTGCTTTATGGTGGTTTGCGCGTAGAAACAGCATTGCAAATTATCAATTTAGTTTTAGCGAGCCGTTTTGATGGAGAAAAATTTTCAACGGTGGATTTGGCGATTTGGGATGGCAACAAAAATACTTTAGAGTTTATTAAATATGGGGCAGCACCGTCATATATTAAAAATGGTAAAAAAGTAACCACTTATGGTGGTGCTTCTTTACCAGTAGGAATATTGGCAAAATTGGAAGGGTTTCAACATTCTTTGAGTTTGCAGGAAAACGATTTGTTGATTATGATGAGTGATGGTCTTTATGAATTAAATGAGCCCAATGTTTTTCAATGGGAAAAAATAATAGCTTCTTTGCCGACAGATAATCCACAATTGGCAGCAGAATATTTGTTGGCGATAGCAACTAGCCGCAGGGGAAAAATAGCTCAAGATGATTTGACAGTTTTAGTCAGTAGATTGGTGAAATAGGCTATTTGACAGAGAAAAGTATCCTTGCTATAATAAAGGTTATTGTAAGTTGAAGGGAATGTAGATAATGGAACAGGTCTGGCAAATGATAGAAGAAAAAAAATTGCTGGTGCCGGGCGATTATGTATTGGTCGGAGTTTCCGGAGGGCCTGATTCTGTTGCTTTATTGCATTTATTATGGACTTATGGCAAAAATAAAAATATTAAACTGCATATTGTGCATCTTAATCATCAGTTAAGAGGAAAAGAAGCAGATGAGGAAACGGCGTATGTTCAAAAATTAGCTTCGCAAATGGATTTACCTTGCAGTATTTTTTCAGTTCCGGTTGCGACATTTGCTCAAGAAAATGGGATGTCGTTTGAACAAGCTGGACATGAACTGCGCTTTCGTTGCTTTCAGCAAGTAGCTGAAAAAACAGGGGCTACTAAGCTCGCCTTGGGACATCACAGTGGTGATAAAGTGGAAACTATGCTTTTAAATTTATTGCGAGGGTGTGGTCCAGAGGGACTGACTGCCATGCCGATGCAAGAAGGTTGGATTATTCGTCCTCTGTTAATGGTTGATAAAAAACAATTAGTTAACTACTGTGAGCAGCAAAACTGGTCTATTATCAAGATGCTACCAATGAGGAAACAGATTGTTTGCGTAATAAGATACGTTTGGA
>JAFXJE010000174.1 GCA_017532485.1 Peptococcaceae bacterium
TATCAGTAAACTAAAAATCGGTAAATCTGAATTTACCTTCACTGTAAATAATGGTGAACGCCATTTGGTATGTCATTTGGATAAATTCAGAGACGGTCAAGCTTTCGATGCAGATATCGTTTTATATGAAGAACCACGCGATAGTATGGTAATTGCGACTCCTTTTGCTGAGGACAAAACAGCCTTCTACTACAATCAAAAAATTGTAGGGATGAGAGCTGTCGGAAAAGTGAAAATCGGGAATGAAGAATATGTACTTGATCCAGCAGAAACTTTTGGGATGCTCGACTGGGGTCGCGGCGTTTGGACTCGCGACAATACTTGGTATTGGGGCGCAGGTCATGGCTTAGTAGATGGTCATGTGGTAGGTTTTAATATCGGTTATGGTTTTGGTGATACTTCTGCTGCTAGTGAAAATATGATTTTCGTGGATGGGATTGCTCATAAATTTGACAAAATCAAATTTAACATTCCACAGACACCAGACGGTAAAGATGATTTCTTGAAACCATGGACATTCACATCTTCTGATGGTCGTTTTGAAATGAATTTTGAGCCAATTTTAGATAGAGCAGCCTGCACAGATTTAAAAATCATCATCAGTGACCAACATCAGATTTTTGGTAAATTTAATGGTAAAATGATTTTAGATGATGGTTCTGTGGTAGAATTAAAAGACTTTTTAGGCTTTGCCGAAAAAGTACGCAATAAATGGTAAAAAGAAATGAATAAACGCAAATTGATTTTTTTGAATTTAATTATTACATCATTTTCGTCATCCTTATTGGCTACAGCAATGGTCGTAGCGTTGCCACATATTGCTGCTGATATGAATGTATCTTTGGCTACGGGACAATGGGTAACTAGTGGTTTTGCTTTAGCTAGTGCGATTATTATGCCTTTGTCGGCTTACTTGATTAATCGTGTACCGACCAAACGCTTGTATATGAGCAGCTTAGCCTTAATTACAGCTGGGTTAAGTATTTGTGCAGCAGCCCATAGTTTTTCTGTGATGATTGCTGGTCGTGTCCTGCAGGCAGCTAGTGGTGGTGTTTTGAGTGCTATTGCACAAGTTGTCTTATTGACAGTATATCCTAAGGAACAGCATGGTACAGTTATGGGATGGTACGGCTTAGCAATCGGCTTTGCTCCGGTTATTTCGCCGACTATAGCCGGCATTTTGATGGATGCTTTTAGCTGGCGAATGGTTTTTGTGGTTAGTATTGTCTTAATGGTGTTGTCTTTTATTTGTGCCTTTTTTGTTTTTGACAATTTCTTGGTGACAACAATTCGCAAATTTGATATGTATTCCTTCACATTGAGTGCCTTTGCTTTTGGTGGTCTGACGTTGGGTGCAGGGAATATGAGCAATTTCGGTATTTTAGACCCATTTACTTTTGTACCGTTAATTATTGGTGTGGTGACAGGTGTAATTTTTGTTCTTCGTCAACTTAAATTACCAATGCCATTATTGGAAGTACGCTTACTGCGAAATCATACTTATGCTTTAGCAACCTTTAGTGGTATGCTGCATAATTTTGTTATGATGGGGGCAGCAATTTTAATGCCTACCTATGCTCAGACGATTTTTCAATATAATGCTACGCAAACAGGTATTTTCATGTTGATACCGGCAATTTCTTTTGCTTTGGTCAGTCCGATAGCAGGGAAAGTTTATGATAAATTGGGTATCCGTAATCTTTATATTTTCAGTGCGTTAGGCTTACTTATCAGTAACGGTTCCATGGCATTTGCTGCGGAAAGCTGGCCGGTAATCTTAATTATGTTGATTTATTGCTTGCGTAACGCAGCTTTGGGTGTTTTGATGATGCCTGTTACTACTTGGGGTATGGGGGCTTTAGCCAAAGAAGAATATGCTCAAGGGACAGCAGTAATGAACGCTTTCCGCAATGTAGCCGGTGCCATCGGTTCTGCGGTAGTAATCGGCTTTATGGCAATGGTTACCGAGATGAACGCAGCTAGTCCGCATGCTGTAATGTACGGTTTCAACGCAGCCTTCGGCTTTGTTAGTATTTTCAGCGTATTTATGGTAATCATAGCATTTTTCTTTGTAAAATCAGGAAAAGAATAAAAAAATATATTTGTGAAGAGCTTGGGGTAAGAAGAGTCTCAAGCTCTTTTTTCATCTACTTGTTGACATTTCAACAAGTAGATGATATATTAAAACTTGTTGAAAAATCAACAAGTTGACTGGGAGGAAGTTTATGGATAATAGATATGAAATGTTTACAGTTTTAATTGCTAAAATTAATCGCAATATCCGCAAAATAAAAAATCAGGAAATGTTGGAATACAACTTGAAAAGTCTACATATTTCCTGTCTGTATTATTTATATCTATCCGGAGGATTAACAGCTACGGAACTTTGTGAACGCTGTGAAGAAGATAAAGCAACTATCTCGCGTTCTTTAGATTATCTAGAAAAGGAAGGCTATCTTACTTGCGATACCCAAAATGCCAAGCGTTATAAAAGTCCGCTTGTCTTAACGGAAAAAGGTAAAGAAGTGGGCAAACAGATAGTAGATAAAGTCAATCGCGTTCTTGATGGTGTAGGGGCTAATCTTACTGATAGCGAACGAGAAATATTTTATCGAAGTTTAAATTTAATTAGTGATAATCTTGAAATTGTCGCCAAGCATAATCTTGGATAAAAAAAGATAAAATGAATAGATTAAATTGAAAGAGTGCAAAGGGGAGATAAGATGAAAACTAGAATTATTGTAGACTCTACTTCTGACTTAATGCCAGAAATAAAAAATCGTGTACAGATTGTACCATTAACTGTTCACTTTGGTGAACAAGAATATATTGATGGTGTAACTATTGACCATAAGACTTTTTACGAAAAATTGACTACAACTAAAGAATTACCAACTACTAGCCAAGCTACACCAGCAGCATTTATGGAACAATATGAACAAATAAAAGCTGCTGGAGAAAGTGCAGTAGTTATTACACTGGCTTCTAAATTGTCTGGCACATATCAAAGCGCAGTTATAGCTTCTTTAGGGTATGCCAATATTTATGTAGTAGACAGTGGCACAGCAGCAGTAGGTGGTGGCATTTTAGTAGAGTTGGCATTGCAGCTCCTAGATGAAGGATATACAGCAAGGGAAATCGCAGAAAAACTGGAAGAAGCCAAAAAGAAAATTGTGATTGTGGCTTTAGTGGATACTTTGGAATATCTGCAAAAAGGTGGTCGTATTTCTAAAACTGCTGCTTTTGCCGGTGCAGTTTTAAACATTAAGCCGGTCTTGTCTATCGTAGATGGTGAAATCAATATGCTAGGCAAAGCTCGAGGCTCTAAGCAAGGCAATAACCTATTGGTACAGGAAATTGAAAAAGCAGGTGGGGTAGATTTCAGCAAGCCAGTCTTATTAGGCTACACAGGCTTATCCGATGAATTGTTGCTGAAATATATCGAAGACAGCAAATATTTATGGGAAAGTGAAATTGATACTGTCCGTTACACTAGTATAGGGAGTGTCATCGGAACTCACGCAGGCCCAGGAGCCATCGCCGTAGCATTTTTTAAAAAGTAAAGTAGAAAGATTGAAATGACGAGTTCATTTCAATCTTTTTTTATGCGAAAAATAGGAGAAATAGCATTATTCGCTGCAAAAAGTGTAGTGTGAGCACAAAAGTTCGCTGTAAAAAATGTAGATAGGTAACAAAAGTTCGTTGTATTTTTTGTAGCGGTGGGTTATACTAAATATATCAAAGATATATCAATGGAGGTGTATCTATGTACCGAATTGCTATGGAAAAGTTATTAAAATGGAAAGCAAGCAAGCGTCGTAAGCCTTTAATTATCAAAGGTGCACGTCAGGTTGGTAAGACTTGGCTAATGAAAGAATTCGGCAGACAAGCATACGCTGATACCATATACATCAATTTTGACTCTAATTCTAGAATGGCAGAGTTATTTGCTTCTGACCTTGATACAGACCGTTTGATTATGGGGTTAGAACTATATGCAGGTCGTAAAATAGAACCGGAAAATTCTTTGCTGATTTTTGATGAAGTGCAGGAAGTTCCAAGAGCATTATCATCACTTAAATATTTTTATGAAAATGCGCCACAATATCATATTGTATGTGCAGGCTCTTTGCGAGGAATTGCTCTACATCAAGGTACATCATTTCCGGTAGGTAAGGTGGATTTTTTGAAACTTTATCCACTTTCTTTTAAAGAGTTTTTGCTGGCAACAGATAGAGAACGATTTGCTGAGCTGCTGGATAAACAAGATTTTCAAATGATTACAAGCTTTAAGCAGACATATATTGATGCCTTGAAACAGTATTATTTTGTTGGTGGTATGCCGGAAGCCGTAGAGTCTTTTGCTGATAATAAAAACTATAACGAAGTTCGTGAAATTCAAAAAAGAATTCTTGCAGCATATGAGCAAGATTTCTCTAAACACGCTCCAAATGAAATAGTGCCGAGATTGCGTATGTTGTGGAACAGTATTCCTTCGCAGTTGGCAAAAGAAAACAAAAAGTTTATCTATGGTCTTGTTCGTGAAGGTGCGCGGGCGAAAGATTATGAAACGGCAATTATGTGGCTCTCTGATTGCGGTTTAGTCCATAAGGTTAGCAGGGTTAATAGTGCAAATATTCCCCTGAAGGCGTATGAGGACTTGAAAGCATTTAAGTTATTTGTGGTGGATGTTGGATTGCTTGGTTGTATGGTAGGACTTCGCCAACATACCTTGCTTGACGGCAATGACCTTTTTGTTGAGTTTAAAGGTGCGCTTACAGAACAGTATGTTTGCCAACAATTAAAAACAATCGAAGATTTAGATGTATATTATTACACTAATGACAGAGGTTCGTGTGAAGTTGACTTTGTAGTTGATACTGGCGAACAAATTGTTCCCGTTGAAGTAAAGGCAGAAGTAAACCTTAGAGCCAAAAGCCTGAAAACTTATCAGGAAAAATTCAGTCCCGAGCTTTCTATCCGCACTTCTATGGCGGATTATAAAAAAGAAGAATGGCTCGTTAATTTGCCACTCTATGCAATAGACCAGATTGCAAAAATATAATATAATCAGAAAGAGAGCTACCGTGAAGCAA
>JAFXJE010000175.1 GCA_017532485.1 Peptococcaceae bacterium
GAAATTTTAGATGGTAAACATGACGATCTGCCAGAAGGTGCATTCCTGATGGTAGGTACCATTGAAGATGCTGTGGAAAAAGCTAAAACAATGATGGCGTAAGGGGGATTAGCAAATGGCTGATAAAACCCTAAAAATCGAGATCATTACACCGGAACGCATTGCGTTAAGTGATGAAACTACATCCGTTGTTTTACCTGCTGTTGATGGTGAGTTAGGTATTTGGGTTAACCATGCACCATTATTAGCTGGTTTAAAACCAGGTGTAATCACTTATAAGTCCGGCAGCAGTGATGAAAAGATTTTCGTATCTGGTGGTTTTGCTGAAGTGTCTAATAATGTAGTTAGCATTATTGCTTCTGCAGCAGAAAAAGGTACAGAAATTGATTTCGCACGTGCTGAAGCTGCTCGTCAAAGAGCAAAAGAACGCTTAAGCAATAAAACACCTGATTTAGATGTGGCTAGAGCAGAAGCTGCTTTAGCAAGAGCAAATGCTCGCTTAAGCTTAAAAAAATAAGTAAATGATAAGCTGGGACTTTTGTCCCAGCTTATTTTTTTGAATAATTCTTGCAAATTTTTTTAATTAAGGTAGAATTAAAGTAGAGAAAGCAAGGAATAAAGTTGAAATAATGGAGGGATGATAATGGAAAACATTGTAATTACCATTGGTCGTGAATATGGCAGTAAAGGGCGCGAAATTGGCGAAAAGTTGGCAGCTGAATTAGGTTTCAATTTTTATGATAAAAAAATAATTCAATTAGCAGCTGAACGCAGTGGTATGACAGAACAGATTTTGCAAAAGGCTGATGAAACGGCTGGCAGCTCCTTTTTTGCTCCATATTATCCACCTGGAATTGATGCCGGTAACATTAATGACCGTGTTTTTAAAGTGCAATCAGATATTATTCGTGAAAAAGCTCGGACAGAATCCTGCGTTATTGTTGGGCGTTGTGCCAACTATGTGTTAGCTGATGAGCCGAATTGCTTACGAGTATATATTTATGCTGACCTTGATACAAGAATTAGCAATATTATGGCTAGTCAAGGTATCCAAGACCGTGAATTAGCCAGTCGTGTAGTAAAGAAAAATGATAAAACAAGACGTGCTTACTATCAGTATTATACCGATTGGAAATGGGGCGGAGCAGAAGGCTATGACCTTTTAATCAACAGTAAAACCATGGGTATTGATGGTATCGTTGAACTGCTCAAACAACAAGTGGAAATTATGAAGAAGAAATAGACGAAAGAGCCGTAACTGACGAAATTGATGTCAGTTACGGCTCTTTTTTATGCTTGTAAGTCAAATTCACATTCAGCTTTTACTTCGAAAGTCCTATTCCATGGATAGGCAATCATTGAGTTAAAATTTGTTATTGTCACAGGAATTATTTGATTAGCAAAATAAATTTGATGTTTGCCGTTCACCAGTTGAGCAAACTCCTGTTGGTAAGAGGCATAATGCTGCTCTAGTTGGATAGTACCTTTATTTTTACTGTTTTTTAAGAAAACACCGTAGCCGTCAATCAATTTTTGTTCCAATAAAAGTGGATTGAGTCGAGGTGCAATATGTGCTTGATAAATCTGGTCTTCATTCCAACGAATAGCCTTGAAAGTTAAAAGAGCTTTTAAAATATCTTCTTTCTCTTTGCTGCTAGCCTGCGCATATTGCTGCCCACCATATTGACTGAGACGATAATGGGCAAATACAGTACCTAGTGTGTTGCTGGCTGTGTTCCAGCCTGAATAGCAGCTGATATGCTCAAAATATTCAGAGCTGAATAAAATATCTTTCAATCTGTAATCACCACGATTGGTATAAGCAATATCTGCAATGCCTACATAATGCTCTTTTTCTTTGGCTAAAAGTTCGGCTGCCAGTTGGCTCTTTTCGGGGTCATTATGAATAATAATCACATCTTTAGCATGTGGATTTTCTACTAAACCAGCAAATGCCAAC
>JAFXJE010000015.1 GCA_017532485.1 Peptococcaceae bacterium
TTAGAAGATTTAATGGTATCCCTTATTCCTATTGTTATTTGCATGATAGGTTTGTGGATTTTACGCTGGAGAATTAATGTGCTTTCTATGGGGGACAGAGAAGCTCGCAGTTTAGGGGTACACACCGAGAGAATTAAAGTGGCGATTATTATTTTCACCACAGTTATTACGGCAACAGCTGTTTCCATTTGTGGTATTATCGGCTGGGTAGGTCAAGTAATTCCGCATTTTTGCCGGATGATTGTTGGTCCTGACCATAAAAAACTTATTCCTGCAACTATGTTTGTCGGGGCAGCTTATTTGCTGGTGGTAGATAATCTCTGTCGTCTCTTAACAGCGACAGAAATACCACTTGGTATTTTAACAGCTATTATCGGTGCTCCGGTCTTTGCTTTCTTGTTGAGAAAAACTAAAGGGGGCTGGGAATAATGACGAAATTGATAGAAGTACAAAATGCTTCCTTTGCGTATCATGGCAAAGACTATATTTGGCAAAATTTAAATTTAACTGTGGAAAATGGTGATAGTGTTTGTATTTTGGGCGCAAATGGGTGTGGTAAAACAACATTGTTTAACTGCATTGCCGGTAACTTGCGTTTAAGCAAGGGCAATTTATTGGTAGACGGCAGACCTATTAATGATTATTCCATTACCGAATTGGCGAAAATTATCGGGATTGTTTATCAAGACCATAGTATATCTTTTCCCTATTCTTCCCTCGAGGTAGTACGGATGGGCAGAACACCATATTTGAAAATGTTTCAGACACCGGGCAAAGAAGATACTGATTTAGCTTATGCTGTAATGGAAGATATGGGGATTGCTCATTTAGCCGAAAAACCATATTCCAGAATATCTGGTGGGCAGCGACAGTTAGTTTTGATTGCCAGAGCTCTTTGTCAAAATCCAAAAGCGATTTTATTTGATGAACCAACTAATCATTTGGATTTTAGAAATCAAGCCTTAGTCATGAAAACTTTACGTAATTTATCCGCAAAGGGAATGACTATCTTGATGACCAGTCATTCCCCTGCTCATGCTTGGCAAGTCAGCACCAAGACTATCTTAATGGGTAAAGGTGGCATTATTGCCCAAGGTGCACCAAAGGAAGTAATGACAGCCGAAAATTTAGGCAGAACTTATGATGTTCGCGTAAAAATTCATCAAAGTGAAGATGATGCAGAAGCGTTTTTCTGTGAACCTGCCTTTGAAGAATTATAATGAAAACTTAATTCGGAAAGAGAGATAAAAATATGAAAATGAGAAAAATTTTAGCTTTATTGATGGTTATGATGTTTACATTTTCCATCGTTGGCTGCGGTAATAATGCAGGCTCTAGTGAAGGTGAAAAGAAAAAAGAATTGCCTGTAGCTCAAGAAAATACAGAAGCTCCAGCAGAGGCAGAAGACCATTATAAATCTACGATGAAAGCTTATGACGAGATTAAACATGGCAGTCGTATCGTAATCTTACAAAACACTCTTGTGATGAAAAGAGAAGGTTTGTTAACTGAAGCACCAGCTGCAGAAACTATCAATTATCAAGGCAACGAAGTGCAAGCTTATGCTATGACTAATGCTACCCAATTCTTAACTAAAGAATTAACAGGGCAAGTAGCCGTTTATAATGTTGCAGGGGAAAAAGTAGAAGTAGCAGCTGAAGATTTCAATGGCATGTATGCTATTATTGATGATTTCCAAAGCGGCAATCCTGTTACTCTTTACAATCCTGCTACTGGGACTGCAGCAGCAGAATTTGCTTACGCCATTACTTCTAATGGTGAAGGTGTTTTAAGTGTAATTACTGAACAGGATGTAAATGTGCAGGAATTATTGGCAGCTTATGGTTGGGATGCAACAAAAACTTATAATTTAGTTGCGACAGACTTATTCTACATTCCAATTACACCAGAAGATTATGATGAAGGTGGTATCCGTGGTACTTTATCCGGCTCTGTAAATGCTTCCTTCCCAGAAATGGTTATTGCTATGGGGAAAATCAATGATGTAGTTTTCTTAGAACAAATTGAGGAGTAAAATATGGATAGTCTATTTGTAGTTAGTCAAGAAAATAGTATTAAATATCGTATTTTAGAAGCGGCAGCTCCTTATTTAGAGGGAAAAACTGTTAAAGATTTGGTCATTGGTATTTCTTTAATCGGCTGTCAGCTCAGCGATGATTCTCTGGGCGTTTCCTATATGTTGCGTCATGGCTTGCCGCCGGAATGTTCTGCATTTGGTTATGCTCAAGAAGCTATCGGTAAACCTGCTGCAGAGATTGCGCGTTGGTTTGTTGACGGGCAGGATAATTTACAGCGCTCTATTGGTAATGCTGTGTTGACAGCAGCCAGTCAAGCTTTAGATATTGCTGATGATACTGATACAGCTTGTTTCTTTGGCATGGACATCAAACCAACAGATACTTTAGGTATGATTGGTTTGATTAAACCTGTAGCTAAAGTTTTAGAAGATAAAGTCAAAGAGTTTTATGTATTTGATGCTGGCGCGTCTGCTTTTGGCAATACTGTACAGCTGTGCAGCATGGATATGCAGCCTGAAATTTTACCAAAATGTACGAAAATGATTATTACTGGCTCCAGTACTATTAACGGCTCCATTGATGAATTGCTGGCAATGTGCAGCAATGCCGAGCAGATTGCTTTAGTAGGTTCTTCTACGCCAATGTTTCCGGAAGCTTGGCAAGGTACTAATGTGCTGACTTTAGCGGGATCTTGGTGGAAAAACGAAGAAAAAGACAATCTGTTCAAAGCTATTTCCTTGGGTGGCGGTATTGCTCAAGTACAAGCTTATGTGCAGAAAAAAATTGCTTATGTAAAATAATTCCGTATATTCTGATTGAATATAGTGGGAGTAAGTAGAAGGTAGGTTGGGAGAAGGAAATATTCCCCAACCTACCTTTTTTATCTTGGCTAAAAGTGCTATAATTAAATTTACTGAAGAAAAAGTTGGTGATTTTAGTGGAACAGCAAAACTTTACCCAAAAGAAAAATTACATACTTTTGTCCTTGCTCATATTCTCTTTGGCAGTGACTTTTATTGATGCCGTTGTGCATCCAGCGTATATTTTGAAAATTCCGATTAAAATAATCTTCTTTTTAGCCTTGCCGATAGTTTTCTTTGCTATTTATCAGGAGGAATGGGCAGAGTTTAAAAAATTATTTAAATTTC
The DNA here is from genome assembly GCA_017532485.1 of Peptococcaceae bacterium. Lineage (GTDB taxonomy): Bacteria > Bacillota > Peptococcia > Peptococcales > Peptococcaceae > RGIG6463. Next base: position 3,188 of record JAFXJE010000015.1, read on the forward strand.
AGAAACAAGGCTTATTATTTGCCTTCTTGTTGGCTTTAGCCGTTTTCAGTGTAATCTTGGGTGCTTACTTTTTGACACGCAATTATATTGATTTTAGTGCTGTAACTACTAGTCTTACTTCAGGTATGGGGATTACTGCTGATAACTTTCTTTATGTAGCTATTTATATATCTATTATGAATTCATTTTTGGAAGAATTCTTTTTTCGGGGCTTTGGTTTTATTACCTTAAAAAAATATGTAAATCTTAAATTTGCTTATTTATACAGCCCTGTGTTATTTGCTATTTATCATGTCGGAATGTTAGTTAATATGTTTCACCCAGTAGTTTTGTTTTTGCTGATGCTTGGTTTAATCGTGGGTGGCTTGATTTTTAATGCGCTGAATGATAAATTTGGCAACATTTATCCATCATGGTTTGTTCACATGGCAGCCAACTTTGCTATTAATACCGTAGGTTTTATCTTGTTTGGGGTAATAGGATAAAAAATTAATATCATGAAATAAAAAATGGAAGAAGTTGTTATATATGAATAAATTGGATAGCCATGAAACGAAAATAAAAAATCAATCTACAGCTCCAATGATACCGACCATTATCATGATTGCTGTTACCAACTTTGCCGCCATGATGAATACCACAAGTGTGACAATTCTTTTGCCGGTCTTTATGAAAGAATTTCAAGCAGATATTATTTTGACTCAGTGGATTGTAACTGCTTATATGTTGGCTACTTGTCTAATTGCACCTGTGGTAGGTTATATATCGGATAGAATTAGCTTGAAAAAAGCTTTTATGGTTTCTTTGTTGGGCTTTGCACTATGCAATCTGATGGTAGTTTTTGCAGGCAGTATTTATCTAGTGATTGCCCTGCGTGTCCTGCAAGGTATTTTTGGTGGTATGATTATGCCAATAACTCAAGCTATGATTTATCAATATTTTCCACGCAGTCAACAAGCAAAGGCCGTAAGTATTTGGGCAACAACCAACTTATTAGCACCGACATTAGCTCCAAGTATCGCTGGTGCAATATCTGATGTTTTTGGTTGGCGCATGATTTTCCTCGTTACAGCACCTATATTATTAGGAATTGTGCTTGTAGCGACTAAACTTTTACCAAATCGTCCTGAAAGTGAAAAACCTGAACAGCATAAATTTGATTATAGTGGTTTAGCATTATCCATAATCGGTTCTTCCTGCTTATTATTGGCGTTCAGCAATATTACTGTTTGGGGCTTGACCAGTCTGCCTGTTCTTGGCTTGACTGCTATAGGTGTGGCTGTCTTAGCTATTTTCTTTTACAGCGAAGGTAAAAAAGAATTTCCGATGCTTGAAGTAAAAGTATTCAAATACGAAGGTTTTTTAAGTGCCTGCATTATTTTATGTATCGGTTCTATCTTTATCAATGCTTCGCAAAATGTTGTACCAATATTTTTGCAAGATATTCGTGGTTTTAGTACAACTCAAGCTGCATTATTATTATTGCCGGCACCATTGTCGATTATGTTTGTTGTACCACTTTTAGGCAAATACTATGACCGTATCGGTCCGCAAAAAATGCTGACGGGGATTTTATCAATAGGGATAATCGGCTGTTTGGTTAACAGTATGATTGGTTTGGAGTCAACTATTCCATTTATTATCTTTGCCTTAATCATGCGTGACATGGGTGCTGGTACGGTAAGTATGCCGGCAACCAATATGGCAATGCAGGCTATACCTACAGAATACAGTACCCATGCAGCGGCCATTACCGCTTGGGTACGCCAATGTGCCGTATCTTTAGCCATTGGTTTAGTCAATACTTTCCAAACAGCTCGCACAAGCTATTATTTGGATACTCTACCAAACGCAGAATATAGCATTTGCTATGCCAACGCTATGAGTGACTTATTTCGCCTAGTCATAGTCTGCTATATCATAGGTTTAATTGCTGTTTATTTTTCTAAAAATAGAAAGAAAAAAGCATAAGAAAAGAAGGAGGTGGCTTGATGAAAAAGTTATATATAATCGGGAACGGTTTTGACTTACATCATGGTCTGCCTACTTCTTATGCAGATTACAAGAAATTTCTGCAAGGTGAAAA
>JAFXJE010000176.1 GCA_017532485.1 Peptococcaceae bacterium
AAAAAGTACAAGTTTCATCAAAAAAATGCTGCAGGAAAAACAAACTGTGCATGATATGGCAAGTATAGATAAAGAAGTACAGGCTTTAATTGAGCAAAGAGAAAAAATTTTGGCAGAGCATGGTTTGACCCCAGAAGTATATCAGCCACAATGGGATTGTCCAAAATGTCAGGATAGAGGCTATCTTGAAGCAGGTGTACCTTGCCAATGTTATTTGCAGGAGCGTTTAAATGAGCAGTTTGCACAAAGTGGTATTCCTGAGGCTATGCGTAATTACAGCTTTGCTAACTTTGATGTATCCTATTATAATGACCCTACAAATATGCAGGAGAAAAAAGAACGTTGCCAACGCTTTGTGGATCGTTTAAAACAAGGGGAGCAAAAAAGTAATCTTGTTTTTGTTGGTGATGTGGGCAGGGGCAAAACACATCTTTCGATTGCGATAGCTAATGCGGCAATGGCTAATGGTAATACAGTTATTTATAAACGCATGGATGATTTGCTGGATTTAATTCGCAGCTATAAATATGATAATGATTATCAGGAAGAAAATGGACAAGAGGCTCTGCAGCAATTACGGCGCTGCGATTTGTTGGTTATTGATGATTTGGGAGCAGAAAAAATCACTGAATTTGGCAGTAATCAGTTAAGATTGATTTTGGAAGACCGTAATATGGCTGATAAGCCTTGGATTATCAATAGCAATTTGTCAGCTGCTGATATGGATGAAGCTTATGGTGCGAGGACCTTTGACCGAATTCAAGAGAAAGCTTCTTTCTTCCGTTTTGATAGTCCGACGAGTATCCGTCAATTAAAACGCGAAAAGTTTTTAGAAGAAAATTAAATAAAGGAAAAATCCCTTATCCGCTAAAAACACAGCGAATAAGGGATTTTTTAATACTTTATCTTGCTGATGCGTTTACAATAGACGCATAAATGTAATATAATGTGAATAAGATAGAAGGTGAGGAGGGATTTTTATGGCAAGAACAACTACAAATATGAATATTCGCATGGATAAAGAAGTAAAAGAGCAGGCACAACAAATTTTTGCTCAATTGGGCATGGATATGACAACAGCAGTAAATGTGTTTTTACGGCAAACTATCAGATACAACGGTTTTCCTTTTGAACTTCGTTTAGATATACCAAATGCAGAAACTATGGCAGCAATACAAGAAGTACAGCAAATGAAACAAGACCCTTCCCTTGGAAAAAGTTATACAGATGTAGAGGAAATGATGAAGGAGTTGCTTAAATAATGTATGCCATAAAACCAACTGCTAGGTTTCAAAAGGATTTAAAGCGTATTCAAAAGCGTGGATATGATATATCTCTTTTAACAGAAGTAATCAAAATCTTGGCATCAGGTCAAACATTACCGGCAAAATATAAAGACCATGGTTTAATTGGTAATTTTGTCGGTTGTCGAGAATGTCATATTACGCCGGATTGGTTATTGATTTATGAAATAGCAGATGAGGAATTATTTTTGTATTTGACACGTACAGGAACACATAGTGATTTGTTTAATAAGTAGAATTATTAGAAATAAGTAAAGCTGAATTTCTCATATAACAGATGAAGTTCAGATAATATTGCGAAAAAATATTAAAAAAATCTAAAAAATTTTCAAAATTTTTTAGATTTTTTGTTTAAGGTCAAAAAAGTGAGGGTATAAATAAAACAAGAGGGCGAAAGCCTGATGAATAAAAAATCTAAAATAAATAATTTATAAAAACGGAGGAAAAGATTATGAAAAAATATGTATGTGCAGTATGTGGTTGGACAACAGAGGCAGAAGCAGCTCCAGCAGAATGCCCACAATGCAAAGCTAAAAAATTTAATGAACAAGAAGCAGGCGAAGCTTTAGTATATGCTGCTGAACATAAAGTAGGTATTTGTGAAGGTATCGATGCAGAAATCATCGAAGGTTTAAGAGCAAACTTCAACGGTGAATGTACAGAAGTAGGTATGTACTTGGCAATGGCAAGAGTGGCTCATCGTGAAGGTTATCCAGAAATCGGTTTATACTGGGAAAAAGCAGCTTGGGAAGAAGCTGAACACGCAGCTAAATTTGCTGAATTGTTAGGCGAAGTAGTAACTGCTTCTACAGAAGAAAACTTGAGATTGCGCGTAGCAGCAGAACATGGTGCTACCCAAGGTAAACAAGATTTAGCAGCTAAAGCAAAACAAATGAACTTAGATGCTATTCATGACACAGTACATGAAATGGCTCGTGACGAAGCTCGTCATGGTAAAGCATTTGAAGGCTTATTAAAACGCTATTTCGGTAAATAATCATCTCATGCATAGAGAGCCAACGTGAATCGTTGGCTCTTTTTTGTATGTTTGCAAAAAGGCAGCCACTTTCACGAATAAAAATTCGTAAAGTGACTGCCTCATATTATTTAGGCTTATTTATCTAATGGCCAGAATTGGATACCTGCTTGAACAAATTTAACATTGTCATAGCCGGCATTATTCAGAATCAATTGACCTTCGAAACCACGAGTACTTAAGATACAGAAAACAACAACTTCTTTATCTTTTGGTACTTCATTAGCACGAGCACGTAATTCTTCGATTGGGATGTGTAATTGATTTTTCGCTGGAATTGGTTTTTGAGCTCTTTCGTGAGCTGTACGCAAGTCAACGAATACTACATCATCGCTATCTAATTTAGATTTGAATTCTTCAAAGCGCATATCATGTGCTTTACCATCAATAACATTCTGCATTACGTTAGCAGCGTTTGTTAAGTTTTCCATAGCGGAAGATAATGGTGGAGCATAGGATAAGTCGATATTTGCTAATTGTCTAGCTGTAACACCGAAGGTTAAAGCTGCAGCCATAGTATCGATACGTTTATCTACTTTACCAGGACCTACGATTTGTACGCCTAAGATTTGACCTGTTTTGCGATCAGCTACTAAGCGAGTCATAATTAATTTTTTGCCAGGCATGAAGTGAGTGATGTCTGGACCAGGAACGATACAAGTAACAGTATCATAGCCTAATTGTTTAGCTGTGCGTTCGGATAAACCTGTAGCACCTAAGGACCAGTCAAACATTTTGCAAACTGCAGTTTGCAGTACACCTTCGTGAGTTAAGTCGCCGCCAGTAATATTAGTACCGATTACACGACCTTGACGGTTAGCAGTGGAGCCCATTGGAGAATATACGCGTTGACCACTGATTAAGTGTTTAGTCATAACGCAGTCACCACCGGCATAAATGTCAGGGTCACTTGTTTGGCAATGTTCATTGATAATGATAGCGCGGTCAACTTCTAAACCTGCTTCAACAGCTAAATTAACAACAGGACGAACACCTACTGCTACTAATACTAATTGAGCATCAACAACGCCTTTATCAGTTTGAACAGCAGATACTTTACCTTCTTCGTTAACTAATAATTTTTCAACTTTAGTATTTAACATGAAGTTCAAGTCTTCGCCTTCCAAATAGTTTTGGAATACAGCACCCATTTCAGGGTCTAATACTTGTGGGAAGATAGAACCTTGCATTTCGATAACAGTTACATTTAAGCCCCAGTTGATAAATGCTTCCGCACATTCCATACCGATTAAGCCAGCACCGATAACAACAACATCGGATACGCCTTCAGCTTTGATATAGTTTTGCATATCAACTGCATCTTTAGGTGTTTTCATGCCGAATACACCAGTAGCATCAATGCCTTCCATTGGTGGTTTGAAATTGCTTGCACCTGTAGCGATAACTAATTTATCGTAAGGCAGAACTTTTTCTTCGCCTGTTTTAACATCTTTAACTTCAACAGTTTTTTCAGCACGATTGATTTTAGTAGCTTCCCAACCTAATAAGGTATCAATATCTTTGGTAGCTTTCATAAATTCTGGTGTACGTACAGCTTCCCAAGAAGTAGTCATCAAGTCATTGATATCTTTTACTGTAGCACCTAAGAAATATGGAAGACCACAACCACCGTAGGAAATCCATTCATCTCTTTCGATTAAAGTTACATGAGCATTAGGATTGCAGCGTTTTGCTCTAGCAGCAGCTTTAGGACCGCAGGCAACACCACCGATTACAACAATCTTTAATTCTTCTGACATTTCGAAACCATCTCCTTTAATTATTATCTAATTTGCATTATACTCTGAAAAATCCGAGAAAACAAGTTAATTCCCTCTTTAGTATAATGAATTAGAATATTTAATAACACAGTTAATTACTATGATAATAGATTTAATTACTGAATTTTTGAAAAAAATGCAAAGCGGGTAAAATTGGGAATGACAAATGAGGAAAAATAGCGTAAAATAGAAAGGTAAAGTGTCAAAAACTTTGCTGCAAAAAGAAAAATCTGGACGACAGAAAAGAGGGGTAAGCGATGCAACGCAAAAAGAAAAAAATTTCAGCAGTTTTATTAGTGACATTTCTGCTGACGATGGTATTTTCAGGAGGTGCTTGGGCGGCCTCATTTCCCGATATAGCAAGTGACCATTGGGCACTGCAAAATTTAGAGAGAATGAGTGCTAGAGGTGTTATTGGTGGTTATGAAGATGGGACAGCCAGACCCGACATTCCTGTTACGCAGTTTGAAGCTGTAATTATGGCAGCGCGTATGATGGGGATTAGTAAACAAACTGCCGATGTAGCCAAAGGAGTTTATTTACCTTTTAGCTATCCTGAGTGGAGCGGTGCTTATGAAATCGCAGCTGTTGCTTATGAAAACGGTTTAATTGATGCTTCTGATTTTCAGCATGATGGCGCAGCTAGTCGTGAATGGGTTGCTAAATTATTAGTTAAAGCAATGAAACAAGAAAACAGCATCAATATGGCATCTAGTGAAAATTTGACTTTTACTGATACTTACAATGTTGGGGTTAATTATCTGAATTATGTAAAAAGAGCTAATCAGCTTGGTTTAATTGGTGGTTATCCAGATGGTACTTTCTTACCGAAGAAAACTGTCAGCAGGGCAGAAATGGTTACATTTTTAGTGCGTGCTGAAAATCAATTGCAGGTTAAGGCTGATAATTTAATTATTGGTACTGTAGAAAAAGTTAACGGTGTAAATATCGTTTTGATGGATAACGATGGTATAAGTCATAACTTGTATGCTACTACCAACAGTAAAATGTATAATGCTTCCGGTCAAAGCATTAGTGTGAGCGGGATTACTGCAGGCAGCCAAGTTTATGCTGTAACAAAAAACGCATTATTAAATTATTTAGAACTTAGTGATGGTAGTATGGGTCAGCTGAAAGCAGCTAATATTATGGGTAGTATTACTGCTATAGTCAGTGACAAAAAAACATTGATTATCACTGATAAAGAGGATAAGTTAAATACTGTTTTAGTTGATAAGGATACCGTAATCAAAACTGATGATGGTACAGATTTAGCTTTTGAAGAATTAGCAATTAATGATGCCGTAGAAATTTCTGCTGATGCAGACCAAATTGCTAATAAAATCGTGGTTGTAGTAGCAGACTCTGACCAATCCAGTGGTGTAATTTATAATGTAGATGAATATAATCGCTTGATTATCATTGAAGAAAAGACAGGCTTGAGAACTTACAAAATGGCTAACAATATGTCCGTAAGTATTTCCGGTATGTTAAGTGCAACTGTGAGCAGTTTGAAAGAAGGCGATGAAGCTAATTATACTGTAGTTGACGGTGTAATGACTGCAATTGCCGTATCTGGCAATACCAATAGTTATGGTGGTAATGGCATTTTCAAAAGCTTAGATACCGATAATAGAATTATTAACTATACAGACAGTAATGGCAGCTTAAAAGCAGATTATTATAATACTTCTACTATTATAACCTTTGCTGATGGTGAAACAGGTTCTGTAACTGATTTACAAAGTGGTGACAGCTTGCAGATTACTGTTAAAGGCGGCGTAATCAGCGAAATTAAAGTACAAAATAGAAAAGCAAGTGACGGTTTAAAAGGTAAAGTATATGCTATTGACCGTACAAACAATGTTTTAACTTTAGAAGATGCTGCAGGTACTAAAACAGCTTATGATATTGCTGATACGGTAAAAGTAACGGTTTATGGCGAATTAGCTACGCTGACTTCTGTAATCAAAGATATGAAAGTAGAAGTTACTTTAGTTAATAATAAGATTACCAAAATCAATGCCAGCGATAGAATTGAAGGTGTGGTAACAGCAGTAAATACCAACAATTCTACTATTACTGTAAAAACAGAGGAAGCAACCACAACTTATGATGTAGCAGACTCTTCTTTAACTGTTTATGAATATAACTCCATCAACTATCGTTTGAGTGCGGTATCTGTTGGTGATACTGTAAGCATGAAAGTTGTTAATGATGAAGTAAATCAGATTTATGTAGTATCGAAACAAGATATGACAGTAGTTAGTGTTTACAGCAATTACTTGCGTGCTACCGACAGCAATGGTAATTCACAAACTTTATATACTTCTGCTGTAGATATTATTGTGGATGGTGTAAGTGGTCAGGATATTACTCAAATTAGTGCTGGTGACACAATTATGGCAACTTATATGGGTGATAAATTGACAGAAATTGAGTGTACTCGAGAATTGATGGGTCAAATTACTTCTGTAAATAGCACCACTAAAACAATTACCGTAAAAACCTACGGCAGTAAGACTTATACTGTATCCTTTGGTGATAATTGCTATGTAGTGAAAAATGGCTCTAATTCCAGCAGTATTACTACAATGGTACCTGGGGACAGAGTAATTATTGGTGTTGGCAGCAGTAATGGTCGTGAATTCCAAGTAATGAGTGTGAGAACAGACAATTTGCAATATGCAACTACAGGTATTTTGAAATTCTTAAGTGACAATATTTACTATAAACCACCTGTAAGTTGTTATGCACATTATGCTAACAGCACAACTCAAATACCACTTACTTCTTTAGGTCGTAATGATAAAGTAACTATTTACTATACACCAGACTTAACTGTTTATGAAGTAGAAAAACACTAAAAGCAGAAAAGAGATTGGGACAAATTTGTCTCAATCTCTTTTTTTAGGTAATACCTTTTTATTTAAGTAACTTCTACGACCAATCCCCTCCGACCTTCCCTTGAAGAACAAGGGGGGTGGAGGGGATTGCAAATTTTTTAATTTAAAGATACTACTTGATAATCAGCGTCAGTAACTGCTTTGATTAAGGTCGCATCATCAACATCTTGGCTCAATTCGATAGTAGCTGTTTTAGCTGCTAAGTCAACGCGAGCTTCAACGCCGTCTAAAGCATTTAATACTTTTTCTACACGAGCAGAGCAATGTGGGCAGGTCATACCTTCGATAGTCATTGTTTTGGTAGTCATGCTAATCTTGCCTCCTTCCTCAGTACAGATTATAGCTTCCGACGCAGCCAATTCTATTGGACAGGCGGTAGTTGCTGGTTTTGGTGTGGCTTGGAATTTTTTCAAGCGTAAAGCATTGGTTACAACACAAACGGAACTCATGCTCATGGCAGCTGCCCCCAGCATAGGACTAAGGGTAATGCCGAAAAATGGGTAGAGTAAACCGGCGGCAATAGGAATACCGATGCTGTTGTAGAAAAATGCCCAAAAGAGATTTTGCTTAATATTGCGAATAACCTCGTTGCCTAGGCGAATAGTATCGAAAGCATCTAACAAGTCGCTGCGTACTAAAATGAGGTCGGCAGCTTCGATAGCAATATCTGTACCAGCACCGATAGCCATACCGACATCTGCTGTCACTAGTGCAGGAGCATCATTGATACCGTCACCAATCATCAGTACTTTTTTACCTTGTTGCTGCAGTTTTTGGATGTGACTTGCTTTATCTTGTGGTAAAACTTGAGCAATAATTTGAGTTAAGCCTGCTTGCTGTCCGATAGCTGCGGCAGTTTGCTCGTTATCACCAGTCAACATGATAACCTCCAAACCAAGTTCTTGCATTTTAGTAATAGCTGAATTGCTCGAAGGTTTGATAGGGTCGGCAATAGCCACAAGACCGAGAATTTGTTTTTGGTCAGCAAAGAAAATAGGAGTTTTTCCTTGTTGGGCCAGTTCCTCAGCTTTGGTTTGTACCGAAGATAAGGAAAGTTGATGTTCTTCCATAAAGCGTCGGTTACCGGCATAATAAATTTGACCGTTGATTTCTCCGACAATACCTTGACCGACAATAGCAGTAAAATTGTCTGGCTCTAAGAAAGCAATATTTTTCTTTTGTGCTGTTTCTACAATAGCTTCTGCTAGAGGATGTTCCGATTGTTTTTCTAACGAAGCGAGCAATTGCAGAAAATCATGCTCAGAAAGATGAGCTATCAAATGAATATCTGTAACTTGTGGCTGACCTTGGGTAATGGTCCCTGTTTTATCTAAAACTACAGTATCAATATGATGAATATTTTCTAAAGCTGCTGCCGATTTGATTAAAATGCCGTTTTCTGCACCTTTACCGGTACCCACCATAATTGCTACGGGTGTTGCCAAACCTAAAGCACATGGACAAGAGATAACTAAGACAGCGATAGCAGTCGATAAGGCAAATTCGAAGGTACTATGACCAAGAAAATACCAACCTAAACCGGCAAATAAAGCGATAGTCATAACGACAGGAACAAAAATCCCGCTGATTTTATCGGCTAGGCGTGCAATCGGTGCTTTAGTGGCAGAAGCATTTTCAACCAGTTGAATAATTTGGGCTAAAGTAGTATTTTCGCCTACTTTGGTGGCTTGACATTTTAAATAACCATTTTTATTCAGCGAGGCACTTAAAACTGTGTCACCGACAGTTTTGGCCACAGGAACACTTTCGCCAGTTAAGGCTGCTTCATCAAGATAAGAATTTCCTTCTAAGATAAACCCGTCAACAGGAATAGCCTGTCCTGGTTTAACTAAAAAAACATCCCCGATAACCATATCTTCAGCAGGGATGGTTATTTCTTGACCGTTACGCAGGACAACAGCAGTTTTTGGGGTTAAATCCATTAGTTTATTTAAGGCTTCGGAAGTTTTCCCCTTTGATTTAGTTTCCAAATATTTGCCAATAGTAATTAAAGTTAAAATCATTGCTGCTGACTCAAAATATAAGTTCATTCGATAATGGTCGACCAAAGCAAAATCTTGAGTTCCTAAACCGTAGCCGATACGGTAAATAGCAAAAATACCGTAAATCAGAGAGGCAGAAGAACCAACGGCGATCAAAGAGTCCATGTTAGGTGAACGTTGCCATAATGTTTTGAAGCCGACTTGATAATATTTGCGATTGAGATAAACTATAGGCAAGGTCAGTAAAAATTGCGTAAAAGCAAAAGTTAGAGCATTTGTTGTGCCGTGAAAAAAAGTCGGCAGAGGTAAGCCTAGCATATGTCCCATAGAGATATACATTAAGGGCAATAAAAAAGCGACAGAAAGAGCAAGTCGCAGTTGCATTTGTTTAGTGTTTTCATCAAGTTGTTGTTGATGAGTGTTTTTTTCTTGTTTTAGTTTGCCATGTAAAACAGCTCCATAGCCTGCTTGCTCGACAGCTGTAATAATATCTTGTTCGCTTAAGAGGTCTTCTTGATAGCTGACCTGCATTTGATTAGCAAGTAGATTAACAGATACTTGTTCTACACCTTCTAGCTTGCCGACAGTTTTTTCAACGCGAGCAGAACAAGCCGAACAAGTCATGCCGGTAATATCAAATCTATTTTGCATGAAAAGAAAACTCCTTTCTTTTTAGTTAGCTATTGCTAATTCCATTTTACTGCAATCGACAAGAAAAGTCAAATGTGTTATAATGAGCTTGTCATAGCTTGAATTTTAGTTGGGGGGAAATATTGTGATTGAAACAAAAGTATTAAGTAATCGACAAGTGAGTAAAGATTTTTATTTGATGAAAGTAGCAGGCAGTTATCAAGCGCAAATGGGACAGTTCTGTATGCTGCGCGCTTGGGATGAAGTACCTGTTTTATCTCGCCCAATCAGCATTTATGATGTAGATGAAGAAGGTATTTCTTTCCTTTATAAAGTAGTAGGTCAAGGCACCGAAATTTTTGCAAATTTAAAAGAAGGTGCTGACATTCGTATTGATGGTCCTTATGGCAATGGTTTTCCAAATGTCAGTGGTAAAATTGCTTTAGTCGGTGGTGGTATAGGGGTAGCTCCTTTGTACTATACAGCTAAACAGCTGAAAGCTGCTGGCAATCAAGTAGATTGTTATTTAGGCTTCACTGATGAAAGCTTGATGGTTGAAGAATATGAACAGGTAGCAGATAAAGTAGTTATCAATATCGGTGGCTATATCGTTGATGATGTGCCTGTAGAAAAATATGACTACATCTTTACTTGTGGTCCAAAGATTATGATGCAGGTATTGGCTGATAAAGTCAAAGGCAGCAACGCTAAGTTATATGTTTCAATGGAAAACAGAATGGCCTGTGGGGCAGGTGCTTGTTTAGTTTGTACTTGCAAAACAAGTGACGGTAATAAAAAAGTATGCAAAGACGGTCCAGTCTTTTTAGCAGAGGAGGTATTTTTCCATGCATAATATGGCAGTAGATTTTGCCGGTGTGAATTTCAAAAACCCAGTAGTTTTAGCTTCCGGTACTTGTGGCTTTGGGCGTGAATTTTACGAGCTCTTTCCCTTGGAAAAATTAGGCGGTATTTCTTCCAAAGGCCTGACTCTCCATGCCAGAGGTGGTAATGACGGCATTAGAATTTGGGAAACTCCGGCAGGGATTATGAATAGTGTTGGATTAGAAAATCCTGGCGTGGAAGCTTTCATTGCCAAAGATTTAGATTGGGTTAACAGCTTAGATTTAGTTAATATCGTCAACTTGGGTGGTCACAGTATGGAAGACTATATTGAAGCTGTAGAAAGATTGAATGAAGTAAATTTAGATATTTTAGAATTGAATATTTCTTGCCCTAATGTGAAACAAGGCGGTATGAATTTTGGTGTTAAAACAGATTTGGCTCAAGAAGTAGTACGGACAATTCGTAAGATTTGCCGTCACAAGTTAGTAGTAAAATTATCTCCAAACGCTGAGAATATCGTGGACTTGGCGAAAGCTTGCGAAAGTGAAGGTGCAGATGGTCTTTCTTTAACTAATACTTTTTTGGGAATGGTTATTGATATTAACAAGAAAAAACCAGTCTTTGATAATGGTTATGCTGGCTTATCCGGTCCTGCAATTAAACCTATTGCTTTACGTATGGTGCATCAAGTAAGCCATAATGTCAACATTCCTGTGATGGGTTTAGGTGGTATTAGTAATTGGCGTGATGCTATCGAATTTATTATGGCAGGGGCGACAGTTATTCAAGTTGGTACTGCCAACTTTATGGCACCAGAAAGAGGCGTAGAAATCGTCGAAGGCATTGAAAAATATATGATTGAAAACAATATCAAAGACTTAAGTGAAATCAGGGGAATTGTATAATAAACAACGACAGCTTACCAGACTAAAAATGCAGCAAAGAAAAATGTCCGGTAGGCTGTTTATGGTTAAACCTTATGAGTAAGCTAAACTAAAGGAAGGTGATATATTGCTACAAGAAATGATACAACTTTATTGGACAAGACAAGAATATTTTCACGAGTTATTATGGGAACATTTACAGCTTTCGGCAATTTCTATCATTTTGGCATTAGTTTTAGGGCTTACTTTAGGCATTTTAATTGCTCAGCAAGAAAAATTTTCTCTACCGGTGTTGGGAACAATTAATTTTATCTACACGATACCGTCAATTGCGTTGTTTGGGATTTTATTGCCGTGGACAGGCTTGGGTGATACCACAGCAGTTATTGCTTTGACAGTATATGCTTTATTGCCGATTGTTCGGAATACTTATGCTGGTTTAACCAATATAGACCCAACAATTATTGAAGCAGGGATAGGTATGGGCAGTACCCAGGGACAACTACTTTGGAAAATTAAGCTGCCTCTAGCTTTGCCGGTCATTATGGCTGGTGTGCGTAACATGGTTGTTATGGTTATTGCCACTTGTGGGATAGCTTCCTTTATAGGTGCTGGTGGTTTAGGAGTGGCAATCTTTCGTGGTATTACCACTTATCAGCTGCCTTTGACTTATTTGGGCAGTTTGATGATTGCCTTGATGGCACTGCTTTGTGATATTATTTTAGGTTATGTTGAAAAACGCATAACTTTACGAGTTAATGGAAAAATTACGAAATAAGGGTGAAATTGATGAAGAAAAAATTGTTGATTTTGTTACTATGCTGCTTAACTGCTATTGGCCTAGTTGCTTGTGGTGGTAATCAAAAGGCAGAAGGTGAAGTAATTCATTTGGGCGCTAAAGCCATGAGTGAGCAAATGATTTTGCAGGAAATTTTGGCTCAATTGATTGAAGAAAAAACAGATTTGACAGTAGAAAAAATTGAGCCGATTGCTGGTGGTACAAGCAATAT
>JAFXJE010000177.1 GCA_017532485.1 Peptococcaceae bacterium
AGTCTGAATTACCTTGGAGTAGTGGCATGACCACGGAAGAAATAGCAGCTTATAATTTAGAGCAGGCGCAGGCAGAATGGAGCAGTCGGGGTTATGAATTGTCGAAAATTGATTTGAAAGATTTTTCCATGGATATGATTGCACCTGTCAATGACAATGGCAAAGTAGTCTTGTTTTTACACGGCGGTCATTATCTTTATGGTTTAACTAATGATTATCGTGATGCAGCTGTGCATTTTTCAAAAGCAGCTGGCAATGCTAAAGTATTATTACCGGATTATCGTTGTGCTGACCGTGGGAAATATCCTGCTGCTTTGGTAGATGCTATGGCCGCTTATCAGTGGTTGTTAGAGCAGGGCTATGAGGGTGAAAAGATTATTTTAGCCGGTGATGGTGTTGGTGGTGGGATGGCAATTTCTATGGCAATGTATTTACGTGATTTTGCACTTGAAATGCCTAAAGCTATTATCACTTGGTCAGCTTTAACGGATTTTAAACAAAAAAGTCATAGTGTTTATGATAATTTAGATAGAGATCCGATTATGGGACCATTAATGTATTCAAAAGAACCAAGTAGTCATCCTTATATTGTTGATGCTAGTGTTAATATTGAGGATGTTTATTTATCACCGGCGAATGGTAGTTTCTATGGTTTGCCACCGATGTTAATGCAAGTTGGCAGTAGAGAAGTGTTATTGACTGACACTGAAAGTGTGGCAAAACAAGCCATCAAGATGGGTGCTAGTGTTCAGCAGACTACTTATTTGGCGATGTTTTATGGTTTTCAAATGGCTTATGATTTACCAGAGGCTGAGCAAGCTTGGCTTGAGATAGAGGAATTTATTACTGCACTTGACGAATAAAGCGGAAAATGATACAATAGCAAGGCATTGACAAAATATTGTTATACCTTTGGTCATGCTAGATGGGGAGGTAGCGGTGCCCTGTAACCTGCAATCCGCTACAGCAGGATTGATGCCCAAACGAGGGTTGACTTTGTAGAGTCTGCCTCAGTTAAGTGGTGTTGACGATTGGGTCCTACGCAACACAAACTTATGAACCTTGTCAGGTCCGGAAGGAAGCAGCAATAAGTAAGCCCTTGTGTGTGCCGTGGGATAGCCTGGTAAGAGCTAACTGCCTGAGTAACGTTTGGAGAGTTCAATTCAGATTTGGGTGCATGGCCTTCAAATTTAAAAGAGGATGGGTGATTTTCTCCCATCCTCTTTTCATGTTTATGGTAAAATAATATTTTCTAATTCTGTTAAGTCATGAATAATATAATCAGGTTTGATGTTATTTTTGGCTTCAAGATTAGTTGGATTGAACCAACAAGTGGCAATACCTGCTTGCTGCCCACCTTTAATATCAGAATAAAGCGAGTCACCTATGATTAATGCTTTAGTACGGTCAAAATCTGGAATTTGGCTGAAACAATAATCAAAAAAGACAGG
This sequence comes from Peptococcaceae bacterium, assembly GCA_017532485.1. Classification (GTDB taxonomy): domain Bacteria; phylum Bacillota; class Peptococcia; order Peptococcales; family Peptococcaceae; genus RGIG6463. The sequence continues at coordinate 1,452 of JAFXJE010000177.1, forward strand.
TGATGGTTTTGGTTCACCGGCATTTTCTGAAACAAAAGTAGCTTGGAAATATGAGGCGAGACCGGACCCTTCAATGCGCTGGAATTGTGTGCTGGCAATACCATTAGTTGCAAAATATAAGCGACAATGTTTTGACAAGACAGCACAAATTTCCTTGGCCCCTGGAATAGTAAAATAACCGCAAGCTAGATTGTTTAAATACTCATCGTTAAATAAACGACCATCGTAATCGATGTCTATTTCAGCAAAAAGACGAGTAAAACGTTGATTAGTTATTTCTTCCTTAGCAATTAAACCATTTTCGAAGTCATTCCAAAGTTGTTTGTTGATAATGCCGTAGCGTTCTTCTATTTCCGGTGTAAGTAAAAAATCATGTTCGGCAAATGTTTTTTGCAATGCCACTTTTTCCGTTTGAACGAAATCCAACAAAGTACCATCAGCATCAAACAAAATGATTTCATACCTTGTCATTACTTAAGCCTCATTTGTTTGGTAACCGTTAAAGGAAGCGATGTCTTTGATTTCTTTGCGCATTTTTGTACGCAGAACATCGGAACTAGGATAACCTAAAGCAACAATTACGCGTAATTTGCGTTCGGCAGGAATTTGTAAC